>NZ_JBHGXH010000045.1:0-106255 GCF_041936445.1 Candidatus Darwinibacter acetoxidans
TATAATCTTTGGTGTATAGTTTTGTTTGCATAACTAAATTATACCAGGGTACGGGCTCCTTCGCGAGCCCGTATTCTCGTTATTAGACAAAAAAGGGCCGTGCAGGATGAACTAATCAACGTTCATTCTGCAACAGCCCCGCTCTTTTTCTTGCGCATGCTAGGCACGCCCAGGGAAATCCTGTATACTGTATCTCAAAGGCACACTGCCTCGGCAAAGGGAGGAAAACCCAGCCGGATCACGAAGGTTTGAAGGAGGCGGAGCAGTGGCCACCACGGTTATTCTCGTCAGGCACGGGGAGACCGCCTGGAACCTAGAACAGCGCTATCAGGGTCAGGAGGACAGCCCCCTCTCGGATTTGGGGCTGTTTCAGGCCAGGCGGGTGGGTCAGTTTCTCAGCAAGCGCCCGATTGCTGCGGTTTACACCAGCGATCTGGGGCGGGCGGTGCAAACTGCCCAGCTGATCGCGGAGCATCACCAGCTCACGCCCACCTTAGACCAGCGCCTCCGGGAGATGTCCTTCGGGGTGTGGGAGGGCCTGACCCGCAAGGAAGTGGCGGAGCGCTACCCCGAGCTGTACTACGGCCGCCTGCAGGATCGCTCCAGCCACCCCATTCCAGGTGGGGAGGACCCGGCGGATGTGGTCCGGCGCTTTAGGGGCTGTTTGGAAGAACTGGTGGACCGGCATGCGGGGGAAACCATCGTGGTGGTCTCCCACGGGGCTGCCCTGCGCCTCACTTTAGCTGCTCTGCTGGAGATACCCTTAAGCCGCTCCCAGTGCCTGAGTCAGAGCAACGGGGGCATTTCCGAGCTGGCCCACAGCCCCAAAGGCTCTCCCTGCCCGTGGCGGGTGATCACCATCAACAGTACTTACCATCTGCTCTAACATATTCCCTGTGGTTCGGGCATAAAGTTAGATGATGCTTTGAACCAAGGGAGTGGGGGCAGTGTTTCTAGCGGGAGCCCTGTGGGAATTGATCGTGCGCTATTTCTGGCGCCACCTTCCCCTTTATGTGGCACTCATCCTTTTGTTTGTTACCGGCCTGGGCTTCGGTGCCCTGGCCACCCACAAGCTTTCACCGGTTCAGAAGGAGGATCTGTCTAGTTATATCTCCGCCGTCTATCTCACTTTAGCCGAGGGCAGTGCTGAAACCCTGGACAAAGCCCAGCTCTTTTACGGGAGTTTCCGGGACAACGTGATCAAAACCGCGGGGCTCATCTTCCTCCTGGGCCTGACGGTGATCGGAGCACCCCTCATTTTGGCCGTTGTGTTTGTGCGGGGCTTCGTTTTGGGGTTTACCGTTGGTTTTCTGGTGCAGGACGCGGTGGTCAAGGGGCTGGTTCTCTCCACCACCTGCATCCTGCCCCATAACGCTTTGATGGTTCCCGCCCTGCTTCTGGGGGCGGGAGGGGCTCTGTCCTTCGCGGGCAGCGCCTTCCGCACCCTGGTGGGCCGCTCCAAAGAGGGGATCCACGGTCAGCTGGCTACTTCCACCTTCCTGGCCCTGGTGAGCGGGCTGCTCTTTCTGGCGGCTGCGGTGGTGGAAACCTATCTCACCCCCTTCCTCATTCAGCTGGGGCGGGGCTTTTTGGCTTGAAGGGAGGACCGCTGGTGAACTGGTCTAGAACCCTAGCGGAATACTCCGCCTACCTGCGGGTTGAAAAGGGCCTCTCGGAAAACAGTGTCCAGGCCTACTTAAGCGATCTGCGCCAATTCCAGGAGTTCCTGCAGCAGCGGGGGCGCTCCCTGGAGAAGACCGATGCCGCCGAGGTGGAGCTCTACCTCAAGCACCTGGCGGATCAGAACCTGGCGCCCCGCAGTCGGGCGCGCAAGATTTCGGCCCTCAAGAACTTCTTCGTCTATTTGGTGGAAGAAGACCTGGTGGCTGACAATCCCTGCCTTTACATTGCCACCCCCAAGCTGCCGCGCCGGCTGCCGGAGATCCTCAGTGAACAGGAAGTTGCCGCCCTTTTGGAAGCGCCTAAACTGGACAAGCTCGCAGGCTACCGGGATCGGGCCATGCTGGAGGTGCTCTACGCCTCGGGACTGAGGGTTTCGGAGCTTTTGGACTTGGATGTGGGTGACATTGATGAACTGGGCTTTGTGCGCTGCATCGGTAAGGGGAGTAAAGAGCGCATCGTGCCCATCGGTTCCCATGCCCTCAGGGCCACAGACCTGTACCTCAAACATGCCCGGCCCCGGCTGTGCAAAAACTTCCGGGAAAGGGCGCTCTTTGTCAATCAGCGGGGGCGGCGCCTAACCAGGCAGGGCTTTTGGAAAATTATTAAAGCCAGGGCGAAAGAAGCGGGGATCACAAAGAACATCACCCCGCACATGCTCAGGCATTCCTTCGCCACCCACCTTTTAAGGCGCGGCGCCGACCTGCGCTCGGTCCAGGAGATGCTGGGGCATGCCGACCTGGCCACCACGCAGATTTATACCCATCTGGATAAAGGGCATCTGAGGGAGGTTTATAAACAAGCGCATCCTAGAGCTTGGAAAGGGGAAGAAAAGTGAAAAGACTAGTGCTTTTGGTTCTAGACAGTGTAGGCGTGGGGGAGCTTCCCGACGCCCATCTTTACGGCGATGAAGGCAGCAACACCCTGGGCAATGTGGCAGAAGCGGTGGGAGGCTTGAACATGCCCCATGCCCAGAAACTCGGCCTGGGCAACATCATCCCAGTTAAGGGGGTACCCCCCACAGACCAGCCCCAGGCGGCCTGGGGCAAAATGGCGGAGCTCTCCAAGGGTAAGGACACCACCACGGGGCACTGGGAAATCGCGGGTCTGATCCTAAAGGCGCCGTTTCCCACCTATCCCGACGGTTTTCCTCCGGAGCTCATGGCCGAGTTTGAACGGCGCATCGGCCGGAAAACCTTAGGCAACTACCCCGCCTCCGGGACCGTGATCATTGACGAACTGGGGGAAGAGCATCTGAAAACGGGCTTTCCCATTGTCTATACTTCCGCGGACAGCGTGTTTCAAATTGCCGCCCATGAAGAGGTGGTACCCCTGGAACAGCTCTACGGGTGGTGCCGCATAGCCAGGGAGCTGCTCACCGGCCCCCACGCCGTGGCCCGGGTGATCGCCAGGCCCTTTGTGGGCCGGCCCGGCGCCTTTCAGCGCACCGCCAACAGGCAGGATTTCAGCGTGGCTCCCTTCGGGCCCACGATCTTGGATGCTTTGACCAACAGCGGCATCCCTGTCTACGGTGTGGGGAAGATCTCCGATATCTTCGCGGGCCAGGGCATCACTGAAGCGGTTCCCAGCAAAAGCAATCAGCAGGGGATGGACCGCTTAGTGGAACTCCTCGCGGCCAAACAGGAGGACTGCCTGATCTTTGTGAACCTGGTGGATTTCGACATGCTCTGGGGCCACCGCAATAACGTGGAAGCCTATGCCCAGGGCCTGGAGGAGTTTGATGCCCGGCTGCCGGAGATCAAGGGCGCCCTGCAGGAGGGCGATCTCCTGTTTATCCTGGCGGACCACGGCTGCGATCCGACCACAATCAGCACAGATCACTCCCGGGAGTATGTGCCCCTGCTGGTGGTGGGCCAGGGGGTGGAGCCGGTGAACCTGGGTGTGCGCAGCACCTTTGCCGATGTGGCCAAAACGGCAGCCGACTATTTCGGCATCCCCTATGAGACCGTGGGAGTGAGCTTCCTGCGGGAGATTCTGCCCAAGGAGAGGAGTTGAGCCTGTGCGCACTGTGGAGCTGATCCAGAAAAAGCGTGATGGCGGAAGGCTGAGCAGGGAGGAGCTGGAGTTCCTCATCCAAGGCTATGTGCGCGGCGAGATCCCCGACTACCAGATGGCTGCCTGGGCCATGGCCGTGTACTTCCAGGGCATGGAGCCGGAGGAAATCACGGACCTGACCCTGATCATGGCCGGTTCCGGGGATACCCTGGATCTCAGCGGAATCCGGGGGGTGAAGGTGGATAAGCATTCCACAGGGGGAGTGGCCGACACCACCACTTTGGTTCTGGCTCCCTTGGTGGCCAGCGCCGGGGTGCCGGTGGCCAAGATGTCCGGCCGCGGTCTGGGCCACACCGGGGGGACCGTGGACAAACTGGAGAGCATCCCCGGTTACCGTACGGCCCTCAGTCCCCAGGAGTTCATCGACCAGGTGAACAGGATCGGCGTGGGTGTGGTGGGCCAAACCGGCGAGCTGGCCCCCGCCGATAAGCTGCTCTACGCCCTGCGGGATGTGACCGCCACCATCGAGTCCATCCCCCTGATCGCTTCTTCCATCATGAGCAAGAAGATTGCAGCCGGTGCCGATGGCTTTGTCTTGGACGTTAAGGTGGGCAGCGGCGCCTTCATGAAGGAGGAGGAGCAGGCCGTGGCGATGGCCAAGGCCATGGTGCAGATCGGCACCTTGGCAGGTAAAGCCACAGTGGCCTTGGTTACGGACATGAACGAGCCCCTGGGGCGCTGCATCGGCAATGCCCTGGAGGTGAAGGAAGCCATCCTGACCCTCCAGGGGCAGGGCCCCGCGCACCTCACCGAGCTCTGCCTGCAGCTGGGCACCGAAATGCTCCTCCTGGCTGGGGCCGCAGCCCAGGCCGGCGAGGCCAGGGCCAAGCTGGAAGAGAGCCTGTTCAGCGGCGCAGCCTTGGAGAAGTTCAAGGAATGGGTGGCAGCCCAGGGCGGCGATGCCCGGGTCGCGGAAGATTTGAGCCTGCTCCCCCAAGCCCGCCACCGGGCCAGCCTCAAGGCACCCCGGGCCGGCTACATCCAAGGGATCGATCCCCTGGCCCTAGGCTTGGCCGCCATGCACCTGGGGGCCGGCCGGGAAACCAAGGATTCCACCATCGATCTGGCGGTGGGAATCGAACTCAAGGTCCGCAGCGGCGACTACGTGGAAGCGGGAGCGGACTTGGCCGAGATCTATGCCAACGACCAAGGCCGCCTGGAGGCCGCTTTTCAGGAAGCCCTGGCAGCCTTTGCCCTGGGCGGAGAGAAGCCGCCAGCTAGACCCCTGGTTTACCGGAAAATCACCGCAGAAGACGTATAATGGGGCCCTGGGCCCCATATTTATTGTAGTGGGGAAGGGGGGCTTTAGCGGTGCGCACAGACTGGATGGCCAGGTGTCTAGCTGCCCTGCTCTGTTTAGCGGTGTGCACGGGGCCGGCCGCCGCCCTGGAGCCCACGGGCAGGGCCGCCTACCTGATGGACCCCTACAGCGGACGGGTTTTTCTGGAAAAGGACAGCCAAGAGCCCCTGCCGGTAGCCAGCATCTCCAAGCTGATGACCTTGGTCCTGATTTTAGAAGCGGTGGACCGCGGCGAGCTAGCCCTTACGGATCTGGTCACCGCCAGCCCCTTCGCGGCCAGCAAACGGGGATCCCGCATCTGGCTGGAGGCGGGGGAGCAGCTGCCCTTAGGTGAGCTTGTGTATGCCATTGCCGTGGGTTCCGCCAACGATGCCGCGGTGGCGGTGGCCGAATACATGGCCGGCAGTGAAGAGCAGTTTGTGGAACTGATGAACCAAAGGGCCAAGGAGCTGGGACTTACCGCCAGCACCTTTGTGAACTGCACCGGCCTGCCGGAAGAGGGGAAGCCCCCGAACCTGATGAGCGCGCGGGATGCCGCCTTGCTCGCGCGGCACGCGCTGCAGGTGCCCCTGCTCATGGACTATGTCTCCACCTATGAGTACACCATGCGGGCGGACAGCACCAAGATCCCCGTGCTCTGGAACGCCAACAAGCTGCTGAGGCGCTATTACGGCGTGGATGGCATGAAAACGGGCTTTACCACGGAAGCGGGCTACTGTATGGTGGCCACCGCCAAGCGGGATGGGCTGCGCCTGATCGCGGTCACCTTGGGGCACAAAACGGAAGAAGAGAGGGAAAGCGCGGCCCGGGCCCTTTTGGACTACGGGTTCCGCAAATACCAGAGCCTGCAGCTTTACCCCAAGGGAGCGGCGGTGGGCAGCCTGGAGTGCCCCACCGGCAAGCCCAAAACGGTGGATGTGGTCCTGCCCCATGATTTTTACATTACGGTGGAGCGGGGCAAAGAGGTTGACTTCGTCACCGTGGTCAAGCTAGATACGGAACTGCGCCCGCCTATCCCCCAGGGCCAGACGGTTGGCACCATCACCGTCATGTACCAAGATGAGGTTTTGGGCAGCAGCCCCCTCACCGTGGGCCAGCCTGTGGAGAGGCTTTCCTTCCCGGGACTGGTCTACCGCCTGGCCCAAGCCCTGGCCCAGGCCATCTTCTGAGCCTGAAAATGGGCTTTTTTTCCTTTTCTTTGCAGGTAAACCAGGCCGCGCCTCGAAAAAGTCTTTAGCATGGTAATTGGGAGGGAAGCCTGTGCAGTACAGCTTTGAAACGGTGGGACAAGCACTCATCGCGAGGCTCGGGGGCGAACTGGACCTGCATACTTCACCGCACTTCAAAGAACAGCTTGCCAAGTTCTTCACCACCCATCCCCAGATCAAATACTTAATCATGGATGTTCAAGACCTGCAGTTCATCGACAGTTCAGGATTGGGAGTGATTCTCGGCCGCTATCGCGATGTGGAGGAAAGGGGAGGCCGGCTTTTTTTTGTACAAGCCAATCCCCACATCAAGCGGGTTTTGCAGATGTCAGGCTTTCAAAAGATCTCTGAATTCGCCGATTCCACTGCCGATGTGCTAAAACGGGTCGAAGGGGGACAACTCTAATGGCAGGCACCAATTGGGTCAAGTTCGAGATTCCCAGCGACACGCGCAACGTGGCCTTTGCCCGCACGGCCGTGGCGCTGTTTGCCAGCCAGCTAGACTGGACGCTGGATGAGCTGGAGGACATTAAGGTGGCCGTTTCCGAAGCTGTTTCCAATTCCATCATCCACGGCTACCAGCTGGGCGAAGGCATCGTCCGGATAGAGGCTTCCTACCAGGATCAGAAGCTGACCATTGTGGTGGAGGATTACGGCCAGGGCATTGCCGATGTCAAGCAGGCGCAGGAAACAGGCTACACCACCATTCCCGAGGAGCGGATGGGCCTGGGCTTCACCTTTATGCATGAATACATGGACGAAGTGCTGGTGGTTTCCGAAGTACAGAAAGGGACCAAGGTGATCTTGATCAAAGAAGTGCCGCCCCGATCGGAAGGATAATCCACCATGGATATGGAACAAACTAGGCGTCTGATTGCCCAAGCTCAGCAGGGAGATGTGGAGGCCCGGGGTGAACTGGTTGAGGCGAACCTGCCCTTGGTGCACAATATCGCCAGGCGTTTTGCCGACCGCGGGGTGGAGTGGGAAGATCTGGTGCAGATTGGTGCCCTGGGCCTGCTCAAGGCCATTGAGGATTTCGATTTCAGCTTCGATGTGCAGTTTTCCACCTTTGCCGTCCCCAAAATCATGGGGGAAATCAGGCAGCATCTGCGCAGCTCCTCACCGCTGAAGATTTCCCGTTCCTTGAGGAAGCTGGCCAGCGAAGCCCTGCGGGCCCAGGAAGCCCTGGAGCAGTCCCTGGGGCGCAGCCCCACCATCTCCGAGATCGCCGAGCAGCTGAACACCGCGCCGGAAGAAGTGGTCTGTGCCCTGGAGGCAGTGGCGCCGGTCTACTCCCTCCAGAGCACCTTAGGCAGCGGCGACGATGATGCCCCGGCCCTGGAAGATGTGGTGGCCGTTTCCGACAGCCAGGAACACTTCCTGCTGCGCCAAGCTTTGGAGAAGCTGGAACCGGAGGAGCGGCGTTTGATCCTCCTCCGCTATTTCGCGGAAAAAAGCCAGAGCCAGGTGGCTGAAGAGTTTGGCACATCCCAAGCGCAGATTTCGCGCATGGAAGCTCGCATTATCCGCCAACTGCGTCACGATTTGTAGAAAAGAGGGTTAGTTTGTCTGTAGATCTGCATACCCACACAACTGAATCTGATGGCACTTGGACACCCCAGGAACTGGTGCGCCAAGCGGTTGAGCGAGGCCTGACAACCATCGCCATCACAGATCACGATACCACCGCGGGTATTGAGGCCGCGCAAAGCCAGGCGCCCCCAGGCCTGGAGGTGATTCCGGGCATCGAGATCAACGCCGCGGCGCCCGATGGGGCCGATGTACACATTTTGGGTCTCTGGATCGACCCCGCCAATGCAGCCCTCCAGGAGCAGCTGGATATCCTCAGAAGATCGCGCATCGAGCGCACCGAGAAGATCCTGGCGCTGCTGCGGGGCTTAGGTGTTCCCATCAGCCTTGATGATGTGCTTCAATACGCGAGGGAAGAGGTGGTGAGCCGCAGCCACATCGCCTCTGTACTGCTGGAAAAGGGCGTAGTCGAAACGAAAGCAGAAGCCTTCCAGCACTGGATTGGGGAAGGGTGCCCCGCCTATGTGCCGCGCTACAAAATCGAGCCGGCTCGGGCGGTGGAGCTGATCATCCAAGCCGGCGGCGTGCCGGTTTTAGCCCATCCGGGCCTTCTGCCCAACCTGGATGTCCTGCCCCTTTTGGTGGAAGCGGACTTGGTGGGCTTAGAAGTGATCCACCCCAGCCATGATCAGGCCCAAACCGCCCACTACCTGGAGCTGGCGCGCCGCTTTGGCCTCCTACCCAGCGGCGGCTCCGACTGCCACGGGCCCGGTGGAAAGGATCAAATCTACCTGGGCAGCTATACCATCCCCGCCCAATGGCTGGAGGATCTGGCCGCCCGGCGCTAAAGGCGCGGGGACCCTGCCTGTTATTCCCTGCAGGGCATTCCCCCTGCGGCTCGAATTAGCTTGAGTAGAATCTCCCTGAGCTGAACGGGAAGTCGCTGAGCTAATTTGCAAGTTGAGGGAGTTGGGGGAATGTCGCAGTTAACGGGGGAAAAGATCGCGCTGCAGCTGCAAACGCCGGGCCGCTGCCGCATGCACTATCAGATCCTGGTTAAGGGCGAAGTGATCGGCGAGGTGGAGCTGGATCACATCGCCTGGCGCAGCGGCGAAGCGGAGCTGAAGATTCACATCTTCGATCCGGCCAAGCGGCGGCGGGGTTTTGGCAGCGATGCGGTCACAACGCTTCTGGAGCATGCCTTCGGGACCATGAACCTTCGCCGGGTTTACCTCCGGGTCCACGCCACCAACACAGCCGCTGTCCGCTGCTACGAAAAGGCCGGCTTCAAAAAGGAAGGTAAACTCAAGCGCTCCTTTGGGGGAGAGAGAAAAGAAGAAGTCCTGCTCATGGCCGTCTCCAGGCAGCACTTCAGCAAAGAGAAGCCCGCCCGGGCTGTTTAGAACCGCACCACTGCGGTTCTTTCTTCGTTCATCCCCCAGAACGCCTGGCGCGGCACGAATCTTATACACGGAAACTGGAATGGAGCAAAGGATTATCTTCGCCTGTGTCGAAAACAAGAACATGTATTTCTTTAGCACGCAAACGGAGGGGTATTAATGCTCAAAATATTCGCACTCGGTGGTCCAGTAATGATTCCCTTACTGTTCTGCTCCATCTTCGCGGTAGCAGTCGGCCTGGAACGACTGTGGTACTTACTGCGTTCACGGGTGGATACCGATGATCTGATGGAAGACATCAAGCTGTCCCTAGGCCAAGGTAAGGTGCTGGAAGCCATGCAGATCGCCAAAAAGGCCCGGGGACCTGTGGCCGCCGTTTTGGCAGCAGGTATAGCCCACTATGATCAAGACCGCGCCGAGATCAAAGAGAGCATGGAAGCAGTTGGCCGGGATGAGGTATACAAAATGGAAAGGCGTATGGTCGTTTTGGAGCTGATCATCTCCATCGCACCCCTCTTGGGGATTTTGGGTACCGTAACCGGGATTATCCAAAGCTTCAACGTGATCGCAGCCTTGGAAGGCATTGGACAGGCGGCGGAGCTGAGTGCGGGAATCGCTGAGGCATTGATTACCACGGCAACCGGTCTGGCCATTGCCGTGCCCACCATGGCCCTCAACGCTTACCTCAACACCATCATCGACAAGAACATCGCCGACATGAATAAAAAATCCACCGAACTGCTCAATCTTCTCGAGGCGAGGAGTGAGTTTTAATGAACTTCCAACGCACGCGAGGGCGGCATCGCGGGCCCGACATCACTCCCATGATTGACGTTGTCTTTTTCCTGTTGGTCTTTTTTATGGTGTTTTTCACGGTGAGAACTGCACCCTTAGGCCTGAACGTGGAACTGCCCAGGGCGGTAACGGGCAATCCCCAAGCCGCCGCCAGGTTTGAAATAGCTGTGGACAAGTCAGGGAACATGTACGTTTCTGGAAGCAGGGTTTCCAATGCCCAGCTCCAGCAAGTGCTGGCTGAAAGGCTGCGGGTCAATCCCGATATGTTCGTGATTGTGAAGGCCGACAAGGAGGTGCGCTACGAATACGTAGTGAATGCTCTGGACCAGGTACGCAGCGTAGGCGGCTACCGGTTGGGCCTGGCAGTTGAGCAGGACAGGTAGGGAGAAAGGAGAGAGGTATGTGCACAACCTGTATGGTGATGAACCGCGGCTGAACAGGTTTTTGTTGATTTCCGTAGTTCTCCATGCCATCCTGTTCTTTACCTTACCCGACCTGGCTTCCCGTCTGGAAGTGGATGTGCCCGGTATGGCGGGAGGGGGCGTAATCCAGATCATGCATGTGGAACGGTCCACAAACCCCCGACCATCGCCGGTTACCGATCCCCTCTCCCAGGGAACGGTACCCAGGGTCACAGATCCCCGGCCTCTGCCTGATCAGCCTGCGCAGGAAGAGGCCGTTGCCCAGCCCCAGGCACCCGCAGTGGAGGAACCGCTAGTGGAGCGGGCCAGCCCCGATCAGCCGGAGCCAGAGTACACTCCCGACCCCGAGCCCACAGCTCCCCAAGAGGAGCTGCCCAGCCCCGAGCCTCCCAGGGAGGCCGTGATGGAAGAGGGGGCAGGCGAGCTCATCAGCAGTGAACAGGGACCTGAAGTGACGGCGGAACCCCTGGCCAGAGAGGAGATCGAACCGCCGGTTGAGCCGCGCCCTGAACCCGAAGAGCGACCCGCTTCCCAAAACGTGAGCGGCTCAGGAACGGGTACAGGCGGTTCCGATGATGAGCCGGGCCAGGCCCGGTCCGGCACGGGAACGGCGCAGACCGCTCCACCTCCGCCACCGCCGCCGGCCAGCGGCCGGGGCCTGCATGGGGGAGGAATTCCCACCTATCCCAAGAACGCCGAACACGATGGCGTGGAAGGTGTGGTGTTCCTGGTTATTGAAGTGTCAGCCGACGGACAGCTTCTCAACGTGATCCTGGAGAGGTCCTCAGGCGACAGCCGCCTGGACACCCAGGCCTTGAAATATGTGCAGGACATGTGGACGTTTCCCAGCCAGCCCTATGACTACAGCTGGGAAGTTGCCGTTGTTTTCAGCAAAGAGGACAACCGTTTCGTCTCCAGTGTGGAATACGGAGAGGTCCGCTGGCTGAACGTGCCTTAACGGGAGGATAGAGCAGATGCCAAAAAAACCAGTGATTGTCTTGGGGCTGCTAACCCTCGCGCTTGTGATGCTGGTGGCCGCAGCCTCCTCGGCCCAAGAGATCGTGGAGATAGGCAATGAGTACATCCGGATCGTGGTCAATGGCGGGGAGCTCAACGGCGGCCGGTTTTCCGTGGGTACGACGGGGGGCGACCCCGGTCGCGACAACGATGATCACAAAGCGCTGATCTACGGCGGTGACGACCCCTGGACGTCCTATACCACGGTGAAGGTGGATAACCAAAACTGGATTTACGGAAACCCCACGGATCGCCGGGCGGGTTTCGACGGCTTGTACGGCGAGATGGTACAGCCCCCCACCATTGTGGATGGTAAGATCGAGAGCAGCTGGAAACTGGGGCCCATCCAGGTCTGGCAGGTGCTCAGCATCACCCGGAGCAGCACCACCGGCCTGATGGATACGGCCCAGATCGAGTACCACGTGGAAAACACGGATACGGAAGCCCACATGGTGGGACTCCGGCTCATGCTGGACACCATGCTGGGGACCAACGACGGGGCGCCTTTCCGGGTGGAGGATCGGGCCCTGACCACGGATACCGTCTATTATTCCCAGAACATGCCCGAATTCTGGCAGGCCTTTGACTCCCTCTCTGATCCCAGGGTGATGGCCCAGGGAACCTTGAGGAAGCCGGGGATTACCCCTCCCGATCGTGTCTATTTCACCAACTGGGGCAGTGTTGCCGATGCCCCCTGGAACTTTGATTTTATCCCGGGGCGGGATTACACCCGCATCGGGGAATGGGAGCTGGACAGCGCCATAGCCCTGTTCTGGGACCCAGTGGTGCTGGCGCCGGGTGAATCCCGCAGCTACGTTACATATTACGGTTTGGGCGGCGTAACCATCGCCGCGGGCGACCTGATCGTGGGTGTAACCTCGCCGGCCCAGGTACCTGCCGATACGGAAGGATTCCAGACCTTCTCCATCATCGCTTACGTGGAAAATGATGGCGAAGCCGATGCCCTGGATGTGGTGGCCGAACTGAGACTCCCCAGGGAGCTGGAGCTGGTGGGCAGCCCGGCCAAGGTGGCCTTGGGCGATCTGCCGGTGGGCGAGACCGCGCAGACCGGCTGGCAGGTGCGGGCCCTGAGCAACGCGGAAGGGGTCTACACCTACGAAGTGGTGGTGACTTCCACCAACAGTGAAACCAACAGGGCAACCCGTACCATCGAGGTGCTCAGCCCGGCCCGGCTGCAGGTCTTGGTGAGCGCACCTCCGGCACTGGGGGTGAAAGACGAACGCTTTGACCCAGCCACCTTCGACGTGACCGTTTTCCTGCGCAACGAAGGAGGATCCGCCTATTACGGCGGCACCTTCGAGCTGCTCCACCCCATGCTGGAGCTTCTGCCGGGACAAAGCGCCAAACGCTTCCCGGGGACCATTGAGGCCGGGGAAGAGCTCTCCTTTAAGTGGGTGCTGCGGCCCCAGGCCGGTTACTTCGGCGGTGGGCCTTTGGGCTACTCCCTGCGCATCACCTCACCACGGGGCGAGCAGACGGTGCGTACCATGTCCATCATCATCCCCCTGCTCAAACCCAAGGTCTGGGTGGGTGAGCCGGAGGTGGCCGGCGGCGGTCTGGTGAGGGAAGGCGAGTACTTCAAACTGCCCATCTGGGCCACCAACATCCCGGATTTCCTGGGCGTGGAACTGGATTTGTCCTTTGATCCTGAGCGCCTGGAGATCGTGGGCAAAACCCTGGATATCTCCATGGGGACTCTGTTTGTGGCCGACGGTGAAACGCCGGGCACTACCCGCTGGACCATGCCCTTCATTGCCAACGACACCGGCCAAGTCCTGGGTCTGAAGGCAGAGCGCACCAGCAAGCTGGACAACGCCTACGGCACCCTTTTGACCATCTACTTCCGGGCGAAAAAGGCCGGTCTGGCTCGGGTCAGCATCGATGATGTGAAGGTGATCATCCCGGAAGCCATCCTTGATCCATCGTATTTTGAAGTGGAACATAGAGATGTTTTGATTCAACCAAGATAGCGAGGAGGCTCACTTGCATGAAAAGGAAAGTTCTCTATGGACTGGTTCTGGCCGTGGTTTTCAGCCTGGCAGTCCCCGCCTTTGCGGAAACCACGATCAAAGATGTTCCCGTTGACCATTGGGCCTATCACGCGGTGAACACCGTTGTGTCCAAGGGTTACCTAACCGTGTTTGAGGATGGAACTTTCCAGGGAACCCGGGCCGTTGACCGCTACAGTCTAGCCAGTGTCATCGCCAGGCTTCTGGAAGACATTGAGGTGACCAGGGTCAGGGGTACAACGGGGGATCTGGCGGCCATCGGCGATCTGCGCACCAGGTTTGAAGAGGATCTGGCCACCTGGTACGCAGACCAGCAGGGCCTGCGGGATAGCGTGAAGCGCGTCGAAGAAAACGCCCTGGTTGCAGAAGAACGGGTCAGCCGTGTGGTGGCCGCGCAGGTGGCCATGGAAGAGCAGGTGGAAGCCATCCGCCGGGAACTTGCGGCCTACCACAGCGCACTGCAGAGCTTGGAGGATCTGCTGGATCAGCGCATGGCCCAGCAGAGAGGCGATTTGGGCGACTTGTCCCTGAACCTGGACGAGCACGAGCGGCGCATCTCGGAACTGCTCAACGCCGTGATCGTCCTGGAAAAGGAGATCATCTCCCAGGGCGATGAGATCGCCCAGCTGCAGAACTGGGTCGGGGAAAAGGATGCGGTCTTCGCCGCCCTGCAGAGCTCCGATGCGCAGATCAGCGCGCAGATGGACCAGCTGCTCCAGAACAACCAGCAGCTGGAAAAGGATATCCAGAACCTGGCTGTGATGCTCCACGGTGAACGGCAGCGCCGGGATGAGCTCGCCAGCCAGCTGGAGGAAGCCAAGGCGGAAATCGTGGTCCTGCGGGAGGACCGCTCCATGCTGGAGGATATCAAGCAGGAGTTGGGTTCCGATGTGAACGCGCAGCTCAACGCCGCCCTCATCCGGGAACAGCGGCTGGAGCGGCAGATCAAGGCCTTGGAAGAGGAATTCACGGCCTATAAAGAAACCGCGGACAAGGAGCTCAAGTCCGCCAAAACCCTGGCCATCGTGGGTATTGCGGTGGGCGCCATTGGTGCGGTGATCGGTTTCTTCATGAGTCCCGGCGGCAACTAAGGCTTGCTTTCGGCGGCGGGGTCCCTAGGGGCCCCGCTTTTTGCATAATTTGGGCTGCAGGCAGCATACTACTAACGCGCAGGAAAGGAGTGACGCTGTTGCAGCCCAAAGAATATCAGCAGCTGGTCCAGGAGAATCTACCGCCCCGTCCCATTGTGAAGAACATGCTGTGGGCGTTTTTTGTTGGTGGGCTGATCTGCGCCCTCGGCCAAGTGGTGCTCACCATTGCCCAGAGCTTTGAACGGACCAAAAACGAAGCCGCGGCCGTGACTCTGGCAGCCATGATCCTCTTGGGCACCATTCTCACCGCCTTGGGAGTGTACGACGAAATCGCCGAAAAGGCCGGGGCAGGGGTGGCTGTGCCCATCACGGGGTTTGCCAATACTGTAACTTCCGCCGCCATTGACTTCCGGAGGGAAGGGTTCCTTTTGGGCATGGGGGCCAAGATGTTTGTCATCGCTGGACCGGTCATCGTCTACGGCATCCTCTCCGGCTTTATCGTCGCCTTGATCAAATCGCTGGTCTTGGGGCTGTTTTGAGGGGGATCGCCTTGAGCAAACGCATCGGCCAAAGAACCCTCACCTTCAGCCGGGCCCCCCGCATCACCAGCAGCTACACACTGGTGGGGCCCAGGGAAGGGAAGGGCCCCCACGCCCTCGACTTCGATGAAATCCTCCCCGACGACACTTTGGGCCAGAAAACGGCGGAAAAGACGGAACGCCTCATGCTGGAGCTGGCCATCACCAAGACTTTAGAGCAGCACGACACCGCGATCGAAGATGTACAGTTCCTCATCGCGGGCGATCTGCTCAACCAGATCACCACCTCCTGCCTGGCGGCGAGCACCTATCCCGTACCCTTTCTCGGCATCTACGGAGCCTGCTCCACCTTCGCGCAAGCCCTGGGTCTAGGGGCGGTTTTGCTGGAGGGGGATTTTGCCCAGCAGGTGCTCATCGGCACGGCCAGCCACTACCAGACGGCGGAGCGGCAGTTCCGCTATCCCATCGAACTCAACGTGCAGCACCTGCAGACCAACCATGTCACGGTTACCGGTGCCGCAGCAGCAATTTTGAGCTTTGCCGACCGGGGACCCCGCATCACCCATGCCACCTTCGGGCAAGTAGTGGACATGGGGCTCAAAGATCCCCATGATATGGGTAGTGCCATGGCACCGGCTGCCTTCCATACCATTAAGGCGCATCTGGCGGACACAGGCCGCAGCCTCCAGGACTACGATCTGGTGCTCACGGGAGATTTGGGCAAACAGGGCCGCAAGATGCTGCGGCTGCTGTTGGAAAGGGAGGGATTTGAGGGCTTGGAGAGGCTGCAGGATGGAGGCAGCCAGATCTTCGGTGATTGGCAGCCGGTGGGAGCCGGGGGCAGCGGCGCTGCCTGCGTTGCTGTCATGACCCTGGGTTACGTGCTCAACCGCTTGAACTCAGCCAAGGCCCGGCGGGCCTTGATCGTGGCCACAGGGGCGCTGCTCAGTGCCTTAACAGTGCTGCAGGGCGAGTCCATCCCCTGCATCGCCCATGCCATCGCTTTGGAGCAGTAGGGAGGAGAAAAATGCAGTATCTCATTGCCTTTCTGGTGGGCGGCACCATCTGCGCCATCGCCCAGCTCATCTTTGATACGGTCAAATGCAGTTCTGCCCATGTCTTGGTGGGGCTGGTCATCCTAGGTGCGGTACTGAACGGCCTGGGGCTGTACGAACCTTTTCAGGAGTTCGCCGGTGCGGGGGCCCTGGTCCCGGTCATGGGCTTTGGCAGCTCAATCACCACCGGAATGATCTCCGAGGTGAAGCGCTTGGGCTGGGAGGGGCTGTTTACGGGAGCCTTCGAGATCACGGGCCTGGGGCTTGCGGCCGCGGTGGTGTTCAGCAGCCTCTTGGCCCTAATCAGCAAACCACATCGATAACCCCCGGGAACTGGGCCTGGGGGTTGTTTATTGCCCTTCCTTGGGGGAGGAAAACCAGAGGCAGAGTAGAACTTT
The DNA here is from genome assembly GCF_041936445.1 of Candidatus Darwinibacter acetoxidans. Taxonomy (NCBI): domain Bacteria; kingdom Bacillati; phylum Bacillota; class Clostridia; order Candidatus Darwinibacteriales; family Candidatus Darwinibacteriaceae; genus Candidatus Darwinibacter; species Candidatus Darwinibacter acetoxidans. The sequence continues at coordinate 16,542 of NZ_JBHGXH010000045.1, forward strand.
ATCTGAAGAAGAGAGGAAACTTTTAGGTGATGTAGAACCGTTTCTTATCTTACCACTAAGGATTCGGCGGAAGGGGGATCCCCATGGAAGAGAGACAATTAGTGGTGTTTCGCCTGCACAACGAGGAGTTTGGTGTGGAAATTACCGATGTGCGCGAGATCGTCAAACCTCGGCATATCACCAGGCTGCCCCATGTGGCGGATTACATTGAGGGAGTCACCAACCTGAGGGGCGAAGTTATTCCCGTAATCTGCCTGCGCAAGCGTTTTGGGCTGGAACCCCAGGAAGAGACCCAAGATACGCGCATCATTATGCTGGAGATCAATAATGGTCTGGTTGGTTTCATCGTGGATGCGGTCACCGAGACCCTGCGCCTGCCAGAAGAGGCCATCGAACCGCCGCCGAGCAATATCGCGGGACTGCGGGCCGATTACCTGGCCGGAGTGGGTAAAGTGGATGACCGGCTTTTGATCCTCCTGGATGTGGACAAGATCCTGAGCACAGATGAAAAAATCCAACTGCAGAGCCTGCAGGATCAAGAGGTGGAAGAGGCACAGGAACAGCTCAAGTAAGCGCCTTCCCATGCCGATAACTAACGGGAGAAGTGATCTTTTGGCGCGCCACAGGAGGTGAGGAAGGTGGAGGACATTCTAACTCAGGAAGAAATCGACCTTCTAATTAAAGCTGCCACCCAGCCAGACCTGCAGCTCGAACTGGACACGGACGCGGAGGAAGAGGGCGAGGCCCGCTACGACTTCAGCCGACCGAACAAGTTTTCCAAGGAGCACATCCGGGCCCTGCACAGGATTCACGAACAGTTCTGCCGCACCTATGCAGGTTATATGTCGGCTAAGCTCCGCCACCGAATCGATTTGAGGGTACAAAGCATCGAACAGATCCTCTTTGGAGATTTCGTGCGTTCTCTACCTAACCCCTCAGTTCTGAGCATCTACCAAGTGCGTCCCCTGGAGGGCTACGCCATCGTCCAGTTTACACCGGACATTGCCTTCCTGCTCCATGACCGGCTGTGCGGCGGTGATGGCATCCCCATGCGCCGATCCCGCAGTCTGACGGATATCGAAATCGCGGTGTTGAAGCGGCAGGTGCTCAGCACCCTCTCCTCACTGCTCAGCGATGCCTGGCGGGATGTGGCGGAACTCCACTTTGAACTGGATTATATGGAAAGCAATCCCCAGTTCCTGCAGGTGGCTGCCGACCGCGATGCGGTGGCCCTGATCACCATGCGTTTTGAGCTGCAGGAGTTCAGCGATATGATCAGTATCTGCCTGCCCCACCGGACGCTAGAGCCCATCTTGAAGAACTTAACCCACATCCGCATGTTTGAATCGCTGCAGCAGCCCGATCCCAAGCGCATCGAGCTCCTCAAACAACAGGTGCGCTCGGCGGTGGTGCCGGTGGAAGTGGAACTGGGCCGGACCACAGTCACCGTGGGGGACCTGCTGGATCTGGCCCCAGGCGATGTTGTGGTGCTGGATCGCAAGAAGCACGAGACCCTGGATGTGAAAATCGGTTCCATGACGAAATTCAAGGGGACACCTGGCAGGCTCGGCGCGCGGCTGGGTGTGGTGATTACCGCCGTCTTGGAGCCCGCAGTCGAAGGAGGGCCGGATGATGAATGATGATCTCATGAGCCAAGAGGAACTGGATGCCCTGCTCCAAGAATACGCCCAGAAAAAGGAGTCTGCCGAGCTGGAAACCGACAATTACCTGGACGTCATGGAACAGGATACCCTGGCGGAGATCGGCAACATCTCCATGGGTTCCGCCGCCACCGTACTCAGCACCCTGGTCAACCACAAGGTGCGGATCACCGTTCCCAACGTCTATGTGAGCACCGCACGGGCGGTGGCCGAGTCTTACCCCATCCCCTGTATCGTGGTGAATGTAGCCTATGTGCAGGGGCTGCAGGGTGCCAACCTCCTGGTGATCCGGGAGGAGGATGCCCTGATCATTGCCAGCTTGATGATGGGCGGAGATGGGACAAACCTCCCGGAACAGCTGGACGAGCTCTATCTCAGCGCCGTCACCGAAGCCATGAACATGATGATGGGTTCAGCGGCCACCTCCATGAGCGAGCTGTTTGGGCGGCAGATTGAGATTTCACCGCCCACCACCACCTGGCGGGACCTGGCGCAGGATCCCATTGCCCCCGATTTGCCCGAGGAGCAGCCTGTAGTGGTTGTGGCTTTTCGTGTGGAGATAGAAGGCCTGGTGGACAGCACTATGCTCCAGATTATTGATATCGACTTTGCCCGGGAGATGGTGCGGGCGCTGCTGCCCCAAGCGGAACCTGCCCCCTCCGGCGGGGAAGAGCCGGCCGCGACCATGGACTGGGAAGACTTAAAGCAGGAGCCGGTGGCCACCAGCGCTGCACCGGAGGAACGGCCGGCCCCCGAACCTGTCCGCTATGATCTGGGTAATCTCAATATAGACCTGATCCGGGACATTCCCGTGCAGGTTAGGGCCATTTTGGGGCGTACCAAGATGACCATAGATAATATCTTGCGGCTGGGCCCCGGCCACATCATGGAACTGGAGTCGCTACACGGCGAGCCCATCGATCTCTATGCCAACGACACCTTGATTGCCCGGGGTGAAGTGGTGGTGGTGGGCGAGCAGTTTGGAGTGAGGATTACGGAAATAGCTGCGCCTCAAGACCGCATAACCAGCATCCGTTAGCTGGCCAGTTGGCGAAGGGGGTAAGCCCATGGATTTGAGTTCATTTAGAGAAGTATTTGCTGCCGAAGCACGGGATTACCTGCAGTCCCTCAATGAGGACCTGCTCAACTTGGAAAAGAACCCTCAGGACCACAGCGCCGTGGATGAGATGTTCCGGGCCGCCCACAGTCTAAAGGGCATGGCGGGCACCATGGGATACGAGGAACTGGCCGAGTTCACCCATGAAATGGAAAGCGTCCTGGACCTGCTGCGGGAAGGTGAGCTTGAGCCCACCACCCACGTGATCAATGTACTGTTTGCCGCGGTGGACACCCTGGAGCTGCTCCTGGAACAGACCATCAGCGAGGAGCCGCTCAGTCCATACGGGGAGCAGATTGCAGCTCTGCGGGCGCTGGTGAACGCGCCCCGCCAGGCCGCACCTGGGGTGGGGGAGGAGAGGTTCTTTACGGCAGAGCTGAATGAGTTCAACCGGGAAACCATCAAGCAGGGGGTGTCCCAAGGTTACCACGCTTTCGCCGTGTCGGTGGTTCTCAAACCCAAGACCATCCTCAAGTCTGTGCGGGTCTACACGGTGTTCCAGGCCCTGGAGCAGGTGGCCGCCATTGTGCAGAGCAACCCGTCCGTCCAGGATCTGGAGGATGAGCATTTCGACCGACAGTTTGCCCTGGTAATCTTAACGAAAGAACCGGGCGAGCGGATCAAAGAGATTATTGAAGGCATTCCTGAAATAGAAAGCGCGCAGGTGGAGGAGCTTTCCCCTACTGAGGGCGGGGAAGCGGCCAAGCAGAGCGGAGGCGAGATCTCTGCCACGGCGGAACAGGCGGCTTCGTCCACTCCCCTCAGGACTGCCCGGCAGGAACCGCTGGTGCGGGTGGAAACCGAGCGCTTGGACAAGCTGATCAATTTAGTGGGAGAGCTGGTCATCAGCCGCACCCAGGTGCTGGAGATGGTGCGGAGCGGCGAAGCGGTGGACCGCATGGGCGCCCTGGATCAGCTGGACCGCATTACCACAGAACTGCAGTATGCGGCCATGAGCCTGCGGATGGTCCCCATCAAACAGGTGTTTGACCGCTTCCCCCGCATGGTCCGGGACTTGGCCCAAGCCCGGGGTAAAGAGATTCACCTGGAGATCTCCGGCGAAACCACGGAGCTGGATCGCTCCATTGTCAACCAGATCGGGGATCCCCTGGTGCATCTGCTCCGCAACGCCATCGACCACGGGATCGAGCCCCGGGAGGAGCGCATTGCCCAAGGCAAGTCTCCTGTGGGCACCATCCGCTTGAGTGCCCGCCATGAAGGCAGCCACATTCTGATTGAGATCAGCGATGACGGGCAGGGTTTGAACCTGGAGCGCATTAGGGAAAAAGCCGCTGCCCTGGGGCTCTTGCCCAGCGATGCTGGGGAGATCTCCATGCAGGAGGCGGTTCATTTCCTGTTCCACCCCGGTTTCAGCACCGCAGAGGTGGTTACAGACCTCTCTGGGCGGGGAGTGGGCTTGGATGCAGTGAAGACCACCGTGGAATCCCTCAGCGGAACCATTGATATCGAGTCTGAACCTGGAAAGTTCACACGCACCATCATCAAACTGCCTCTGACCTTGGCCATCATCAAGGCCCTGCTTGTGAAGGTGGATGGCGAGATCATGGCCATTCCCATCCAGGCCGTACGGGAAAACATCCAAATCGAGCCGGAGCAGATCAAAAGCATCCAGCAGCATGACGTAATCATGCTCCGGGATGAGGTACTGCCCCTTTATGATCTCGCAGGGTGCCTGGGCTTTACACCGGTGGACCGCAGCGGTCCTCTACCGGTGATCATCGTCTGGGTCAAGGGCGAAAAAGCGGGATTCATCGTGGAAGATCTCATCGGGCAGCAGGAGATTGTCATAAAATCATTGAGCAGTGTTGTCGGTGATGTCAGGGGTATTGCCGGGGCCACCATCCTGGGCAATGGTCAAGTAGCCCTGATCATTGACAATAGCACCCTAATCGGATAGGAGTTGAGCACATGGCCAAGACGGTTTTAATTGCTGACGATACCGCCTTCATGCGCATGACTTTACGAAACGTTATTGAAAAGAACGGCTACCAAGTGGTGGGCGAAGCAGCAGATGGGGAAGAGGCCATCGCTCTGTATCGGGAACTTCAGCCGGATCTGGTGACCATGGACATCACCATGCCCAAGATGGACGGCATCACCGCCATCAAAGAAATCATGAGAATCGACCCCCAGGCCAAGATCATCGTCTGCAGTGCCATGGGGCAAAAACCCATGGTCATTGAGGCCCTGAGCGCCGGAGCCAAGGATTTTCTGGTCAAACCCTTTGATGCGGAACGGGTGGTGGAGTCCCTGCGCAAGATCGGTGCCTAAGGGGGAAGGACCGTGAACGAACAGAAACTGGATTTCCTGAGGGAACTGGCGGTCATCGGCACTGGCCATGCCACCATAGCCCTATCCCAGATGCTCCAGGGCCGCATGTTTAAGCTGGTAGTTCCCGATGCCCAAATGCTGCCCTTTACAGAAGCCGCCGACTACATGGGCGGGCTTGAACAGGTGGTTGTGGGCATCTTTGTTGTCATTTCAGGCGATGTGCGGGGCTACATGGCCTGCCTGCACCCTTTGGACACTGCCCGGCTCCTGGTTAGACTCTTAACCGGGCAGGAAACAGAGGAAATCGATGAACTGGGCCGCTCGGCCCTGCAGGAATTGGGCAATATCATGGTGACCTCCTTTCTCAACGCCCTATCCAAGATGACCAATTTGCTCATGATGCCCAGTGTCCCTGGCTTGGCTATTGACATGGCCGGTGCGGTGTGGGAAAGCATTTTGGCGGGAGCAGAGGTGACCAACGAGGTAACGGTGATTCGCACCAAGTTTTCGGCGGAAGGCGAGGAAATAGAAGGCCATATTATCTTTCTCCCTGATGAAGATGACTTCAGGAAAATAGCCCGGCAGTTTGGTTTGGAGGATCTGGGATGACAGAGGTTTTTGTCAACATGGGAGAAATCAGTTCCGCCAAGAATCACGGTATCCTCACCACTGTTGGTCTCGGTTCCTGCATCGGCGTAACCCTCTATGACCACAAGGTCAAGGTTGGAGTGATGGGCCATATTTTTCTCCCGCGCAGCAGATCCAATGACCAAGGGGCGCCGCCGGGCAAATACGCCGATACTGGTATTCCCGCCATGATTCAAGAGGCACTCCGCCTGGGGGCCAGCAAAAGCAGGCTCCAAGCCAAGCTGGCCGGAGGTGCCAATCTTTTTCCCAACCTCAGCCTCAATACCATCAGCATCGGACAGCAGAATATTCAAGCAGTGACAGAGCTTCTCACGCAGCACGGAATTCCCATCGTGGGCCAAGATGTGGCAGGCAATCATGGGCGCAAAATGCGCTTTTTTGTTGACAACGGAGTAGTGACTGTAACAGCCATCGGCAAGGAGCCTGTGCAGATTTGAGGTGAACAGCATGGCCATACGGGTTCTCGTAGTGGATGACAGCGCCTTTATGCGCAAACTGATCGTGGAAATAATCAGTGCAGAGCCAGATCTGGAAGTGGCAGGCTATGCGCGCAACGGGGAAGATGCCCTGAAAAAGCTGCAGCGGCTGCAGGTGGATGTGGTCACCCTGGATGTGGAAATGCCGGTGATGGATGGCCTGGAGACGCTGAAGCGGATCATGGCCGAAAAGCCGCTTCCGGTGGTGATGCTTTCCAGCCGAACCCGCCAAGGCTCAGAGACAACCATCCAGGCCTTGGCCCTGGGTGCAGTGGATTTTGTTTCCAAACCCGCGGGCCCGGGAGCGGTGGATCTCCACAGCATCGCCCAGGAACTGGTGGACAAAATCCGCTGTGCCGCCCTGGCCCAGCTGCCCGCGCCCAAGAGAGTTCCCGCCGCGGCACCTAAGCGTCCCCTACCCACCCTGCCCCCGGCACCCACAGGTGCAGCCAGCAAAGTGGTGGTTATCGGTTCATCCACCGGCGGCCCCAAGGCCATTGAGGAGGTATTCGCCCATATTCCCGCCAACCTGCCCGCGGGCATTGTGGTGGTGCAGCATATGCCCAAAGACTTTACGAAAAGCTTTGCTGAACGGCTCAACACCCTGTTTCCCTTCCCCGTAAAGGAGGCCGAAACAGGGGATCTGGTGGAAAACGGTAAAGCGCTGGTGGCTCCCGGGGATTACCATCTGGTGATCACCCCGGAACGCCGGGTCCTGCTCAACCAAGAAGACCGGGTGATGTTCCTGCGGCCGGCCATTGATGTGACCATGGAAAGCCTGCCTGCCGTCTACGGGAAAAACATCATCGGGGTGATCCTCACTGGAATGGGCCGGGATGGGGCCAGGGGCATGGCCAAGATCAAAGAGGCGGGAGGTATCACAATCGCCCAGGACCGGGCCACCTCCGTCATCTACAGCATGCCCAAGGCTGTTGCCGATGAAGGCAATGCCGATTACATTCTTCCTCTGGAGAGAATCGGCGGCGTGATCACAGACTTGGTTGCTGCCTTAGGATAGGGTGAGTCGTCTATGAGGGATTATGCGAAGCTGCAAAAGGATATCGACAGGACCTTGGGCATCGATCTTACGGCGTATAAAGAACAGCAGATGCGGCGCCGGATCAACCAGTGGCTGGACCGGCATAAACTGGCCTCCTACGATGCCCTGATTGCAACCCTGACTACAGATCGGGCGCACAGGGAGAAGTTCATCGAATACCTGACCATCAACACCAGCAGTTTCTTCCGGGATCAGCGGGTTTTCGATGTTATTGAGGAGGTGGTCCTGCCCGCGATCGGCAAATTGCGCCGCCCCCGCATCTGGAGCGCCGGGGCGTCCATTGGCGCCGAGGTCTACTCCATCGCCATGCTCCTCAGGGAAGGCCGCTACACACCCAGTTTGCTTTTGGCCACCGACCTGGACGAAGCGGTGCTGCAAAAGGCCAAAGCAGGCATCTACCTGCCCAGTCAGGTGGACGGTCTGGACCCTAAGTACCTCAACAAGTATTTCACCCAGCTGGAAAACGGGAATTGGGCTATTGCCGACAGCATCAAAGGCATGGTGGTCTTTAAGCAGCATGACCTGCTGAAAGACCCCTATGAGAGGAATTTCGACTTGATCCTCTGCCGCAACGTCTTCATCTACTTCACCAGTACTACCCAAAAGCGCTTGATCACGAGCTTTGTCCAGTCCCTCAATCCCGGCGGCTATTTTATCGTGGGTTCTGCGGAACAGATCATGGATCCCGCCAGCTTCGGACTGGAGCGGGTCAGCTACTGCATTTACCGAAAACCAGCGTAAGGGGGGGCAGGTAAGTGACAAAACGACAGGCCCTGGGCGAAGGAAAAACCATCGAAGAAGCCATCGCTGCTGCCTTGGCTGAACTTGGCGCGGCCAGGGACCAGGTTGAAGTGGAAATCCTGCAGGAGCCGGCAAGGCGGGGCCTGCTGCGGCGGAAAGCCCAGCCTGCCCAGGTACGCCTAACCCTCAAGGACACAAAGCCCACATCCGCCCCAGGCGTGGGAACTGTGGCCGTCGTTGACGGCAAGCTCCAGTACCAAGCGCCGCCCCCGGGCGGGGCACCCCCGGTGATCGAGTTGGGCCCGGACGTGGAGGTCTTCTACCGGGGCGAACAGGTGGAGAAGGAAGTGCTGCTTACGGAGGGTTTGGAGCCCCTGGAGATTATCCTGCCCGCAGACAGCGAGCCGCAGCTGCATTATGATATAATAGTTGACGAAACCAAAACCAAGGCCCAGCTCATCTGGGAGCGCACACCGGGCCTTAGGCACCGCTTGGCGGATCAATCTCCCCGCAGCCGCCTGCGCCTGCAGGTACTGAAGGAGCAGGTGGCAGCGCCGGCTTTATCGGTAGAGGCAGTACGGGAGATCGCGGTGGCCGCAGGTCTTCAGCACGGGCTGCGCCTCAGTGAACTCACGCCGGAACTCCTCCAGGCCCAGCGGGGCGTTTTTGATCTGGCGGTGGGCACCCCACCTACACCGGGCCGGGATGCCTCCATCAAATACGTGTTTCAAGATGAACCGCCGGAGGTGGATCTGGAGGCCATCCGCGTTGACCACTACGAGCTGCACGGCACCGAAGGCGTGCCCAAGGGCGCCGTTCTGGCGGTTAAGGATCCCGGTGAGCCGGGGAAACCGGGCAGGAATGTGTACGGGGAAATCATCCCCGCTAGGCCCATCCAGGACGTCCAGCTCAAGGTGGGGGAAGGCGCGATGCTCAGCGAAGATGGGCTGCAGGCCATCGCCGCCGTTTCCGGCCTGGCCTATCTGCAGGGCGGAGTGATCCGGGTTAAAGAGGTATTTGAGCTTTCCGGTGACGCCGATGTCTCCACCGGCAACATCACCATGGAAGGCGACATCATCATCAAGGGCAGCGTTCTGGAAAACGTCAGGGTCCAGTCCAAAACGGGCTCCATCGTGGTGCACGGACTGGTGAGCGGAGCGACCTTGCGCACCATGGGCTCCATCACCGTGCTGCGCAATGTGGTCCGTTCTCAGCTGTATGCGGGGGCAGCCTCGGTGGCCAGGATGCAGCTGCTCAATCTCCTGGAGAAGATCTTTGAACGCTTGGAGGGCCTGATCACCGCTGCCCAATCAGTGGCCGCCCAGGCTGAGCACATCTCCTTTGAAAATCTAGTGAAGCATCTGGTGGAACTAAAGTTTTCCGACCTGCCCAGACTCCTCAAGGATCTGGCCGGTTTCCAGCAGGCCCAAAAGGAGAAGACTAAAGAAGAAACGGCCGAGGCGGGGGAGGATTCCCTCTTAGATCTCCTCGATCCGGCCCTGTTTAGAACAAGTACTCTGTTCGCGGGCGGCCTGGATGAGCTGAAAAAGTACCACCGGCTTGTGCTGCAGAGTATGGCCAGAATTGAAGAGCTGGGTGTTTCGGAAGCCAACGCCCGGGTGCATTATCTTCAGAACAGCAGGGTGGAGGCTTCGGGCACGGTGACCGTCACAGGACAGGGCTGCTTCTATTCCACAGTTCTCGCGGGCCGGGGTTTTGCAGCTCCCAGCGGCATATTCCGCGGCGGTCAGGTGACGGTGGAAACGGGCACGATCACAGCCAGGGAGTTCGGCGGTCCCACAGGCATCGTCACCAAGGTGACCCTGCTCAAGGGCGGGCGGATCACCGCTAGCCTCGTTCATCCCAATGTGGTGGTGTGCATCGGCCAGCAGTCCTACAAGTTCGACGAGACCGCATCGCAGGTGAAAGCATTTCTGCACGAGGGCAACCTTACGGTCTACAGCGGTTCGCACAAAATCCACGGTTAAAGGAGCAGCACTCAGTGGGCTATTCACAAACGCGCCGCCTGGTCTACCTGGGCCTGGCAACGGGCCTGGCCATGGCCCTACACATCTTCGAAGGACTTATTCCCATGCCAACGGACCTAATTGTCCCCGGCTTCAAACTGGGGCTGGCCAATATTATCACCCTCTATGTGGTGGTCAATTTCGGTATACGGGACGCCGTGGTCGTCTCCATCCTGCGCACCACTTTAGGGTCGCTTTTGGCCGGAACCTTTATGACGGTAACCTTCTTCTTCAGTTTCGCGGGTGGACTGGCCAGTGCCATTGTTATGGGGCTGGTGTACAAGTTCGGCTCCACGTTTTTCAGCCTGCTGGGCATTAGCCTAGTGGGCGCGGTCACCCACAATGTAGCCCAGCTGCTGGTGGCCTCTGTGGTCATTGAGACCGTGGGCATTTTTGCTTATCTCCCCTACATGCTCTTTTTTGCCCTGCCCACGGGGGCCTTTGTGGGTCTGGTCACGGGCCAGGTGCACAAGTACTACTCCTTCGGCCGGGGCTAAAGCACGTTTTGCAGGCTGAGCACCTCCTGCTGCCGCAGCTGCAGCAGTTGAATTTCGATATTGGTCAGTTCAGCCAAAGCGTGGCCCCTGTCGGCCGTCTCCAGAAAAGTCTTGAGCCTGGCTAGGTGGATGGTGATGGTCTCCAGATCGTGGTTGTGGATAAAGGGATCCCAGACCGTCTTGTACCTGGACCAGCTCTTATCCAGCCGATCCGCCAGCTCAAGGGCATCTGACCACTGGTCGTTTCTCACCGCTTCCTGGATGGTGTTTAGGGAGCGGGAGATCTGATCGGTGGTTTTTAGGATGGTGTTCTCCAAGTAAAGCCCGCCCGCCACTATGAGAACCATAACCAGGAACATGACAGCCCAAAGCTTCACGGTTTTTCCTCACCGCCTTTGACGCCGGACAGCCTCTTTCAGCTGCACAAAGAGCCGTCCCGTGGTACTTAGCGTGGCAATTAGGACTTCCCCGGGGTCCTTCACCCCGCGCTTTTCCAGCTCAGTGCGGAGCCACCCTTCGCCGAGCTGGGCCTTTTCCAGCTCGCCATGCATGACCTTGCCGTCGAGGATCAAGACCAGGGGAAGTCCTTCATACCCGGTTTCGAGCTGCAGATCCTTTGGGGTTACGGGTCTGGCCTGGGATTTGAGCAGCACGCTGAGATCGCCACTGGTTTCCAAAACCGCGAACTCCACATCCTCCAGGTTGAACACGGAATTGAGGCGCAGCTGTTCCAAGAGCTCGTCCAAGTTGTAGCGGGCTTTGCGCATCTCCGCTTCCTGGATTACTCCGTTGGCGATAATCACGCTGTAGCGCCCATCCAAAACCGACCGGAACCACAAAAACTTCAAACTGAGCACGCTGAAGCTCACCTGCACAAACAGCAGGGTTATAATGGCGATGACGCCGTTGATCAAGGGTATATCCCGGTCCTGCATGGGAATGACCGCCAGCTCCGCGATCATGATGGCAATAACCAGTTCAAAAGGTTCCAGCTGTGCGATCTGCCTTTTGCCCATGAGGCGCATGGTGACCATCACGAGGGTATAGAGGAACAGAGTGCGGGCTAAGGTGATGAGCATGGCAACCCTCCCTCGAGATCATTATGCCCAGGGCTCTGCAAAGCATACCGAGGGGGCTCTGGTCAAGCAGGGTGAGGCATAGTATAATTAGGAGGGCACTTACCATATCCAAAGGAGTACCTGACTATGAAGAAGTTTTTCCTTAAGACCATGGGTTGTCAAATGAACGACCACGACTCAGAAGTGATCAGAGGCCTTTTGCTCTCCCTGGGCTATGCAGAAACGGAAGAGGTGGAAGAGGCCGATTTGATACTCTACAACACCTGCTGCGTGCGGGAAAACCCCGAGCGGAAGGTCTACGGACACATGGCCGGCTACAAGCGCCTGAAGGAGGCCAAGCCCCATCTGCTCATCGGGATCTGCGGCTGCATGACCCAGCAGAAGGAGGAACGGCAGAACATCCTGCGGGAGCTGCCCCATGTGGACCTCATTTTCGGCACCCACAACATCCACCGGCTGCCGGAGCTTTTGGCCCGGGCCGAAGGGGGAGAGCGGGTGGTGGAAGTGTGGGATGAGGCCCCCTATGAAGAGGAGGGGCAGGACTTCCGGGAAAACCTCCCCGTGGAGCGCAGCCACAGGCTAAAGGCCTTTGTCAATATTATCTACGGCTGCACCAACTTCTGCACCTACTGCATCGTCCCCTACGTCAGGGGCAAGGAGCACAGCCGGCTGCCTGAGTCCATCCTTACGGAAGTGGAGGGGCTGGTGGAGGCAGGCTACAAAGAAGTGACCCTCCTGGGGCAGAATGTGAACGCCTACGGGAAGGACCTTTCCATCGACACCTCCTTCAGCCAGCTCCTGACGGAGCTTAACGCCATAGAGGGTTTGGCTAGGATCCGCTTTACCACCAGCCACCCCCGGGATCTGGGGCCCGACCTCATCGACGCCCTGGCCGGGCTGGACAAGGTCTGCGAACACCTCCACCTGCCGGTGCAGGCCGGCAGCAGCCGGGTGCTGCGCCGCATGAACCGGGGCTACACCCGGGAACAGTACCTGGACCTGGTGCAAAAAGTGCGCCAGGCGGTGCCGGAGATCGCCCTGACCACCGATATCATCGTGGGCTTCCCCGGAGAGACGGAAGGGGATTTCCAGGAAACCTTGAGCCTGGTGGAAGAGGTGCGGTTTGATTCCGCCTTTACCTTCATCTATTCACCTAGGGAAGGGACGCCCGCGGCCCGCTTTGCCGACCAGGTCCCGGAAGAGGTGAAAAAGGAACGGATTTACCGCCTCATCGAGCTGCAGAACAAGATCAGCGCCGAACACATCCAAGGGCTCGTGGGTACAAAGCAGGAAGTGTTGGTGGAAGGCACCGATGGCCAGGGCCTAGTGGGGCGCACCCGCACCAACCGCCAGGTCCATTTCGCAGGATCCCAGGAGCTTATGGGCGAACTAGTTACGGTGGAGATAACTGAAGCGGGTACCTGGACGCTGCGGGGAAGGGTTGTGCAGCCCCAGGCGTAATTGGGAGGTGATTCGCCCTGAAATTGACCCCCATGATGCAGCAGTACTACGGGATCAAAAAGCAGTACCCAGACAGCATCGTCTTTTTCCGCCTGGGCGATTTTTACGAGATGTTTGGTGAAGATGCCAAGCTGGCCTCCAAGATCCTGGAGATCGCCCTCACCTCCAGGGAAGCCGGTCCTCAGGGCCGGATTCCCATGTGCGGGGTTCCCTATCATGCGGCCGAGGGGTATCTGGAAAAACTGGTGCGCAGCGGTTACAAGGTGGCCATCTGCGAGCAGCTGGAGGATCCCCGGCAGGCCAAGGGTGTTGTCAAGCGGGATGTGATCCGAGTGGTTACCCCCGGCACCTTCATCGAAGGGAACCTGGACGGGGCAGAAAACCAGTTCCTGGTGGCCCTGGGCAGCGCAGGGGAAAGCTGGGGTCTGGCTTCCCTGGACATGTCCACGGGCCAGTTCATGACCGTTTCCACCGACAGCTTCCTGCAGCTCAGCGATGAGCTGAGGCGCCTCAAGCCCGCGGAGATCCTCTTGACTCCCGATTTTCCCCAAAAGGAGGCCGTGGAGGCCCTGGCCGCTTCTTCCGGGGCAGTGATCAGTGTGGTGGAAGATGCCCCGGGGCTGGCCCGGGCCAGCGAGACCCTGCTCAGGCACTTCCAGGTCAGCTCCCTGACCGTTTTTGGCCTGAGGAACGCCCCGGAGATCCTCGCCGCGGGCCTGGCCCTTAAGTATGTGCAGGATACCCAGCGGGGCGTTTTGAGCCACATTCGCGCCGTGGCCAGCTACAAGCTGGAGGAGTTCCTGCAGATCGACGGCCACAGCAGCCGCAATTTGGAGCTTACCCAAACCATCAGGGAAGGGAAGAAAACCGGCTCCCTCCTGGGGGTTTTAGATTACACAGTAACCAGCATGGGGGCCAGGCTGCTCAAAAGCTACCTGGAAAAACCCCTGGTGGATCTGGAGATAATCGAAGCCAGGCACGCTGCGGTGGAGACTCTGGTGGAACAGACCGCGCTCCGTCTGGAGCTGGGCCAGCTCCTGGACGAGGTATACGACCTGGAGCGCCTTTTGAGCAAGCTGGTGACCGGCCGGGGGAACGCGCGGGACCTACGGGCCCTGGCTGCCTCCTTGGGTAAAATCCCCGCCATCAGCCAGCTTTTTGCCGAGGTCCAGACCCCGCTCCTGAGGGAGCTGGTGCAAGGGCTGAATCCCCTCACCGATTTTGTGCAGCTGGTGGACTCCGCCATCGTAGATGAACCCCCCATCACCCTCAGGGACGGCAACCTAATCAAGGAAGGCTACAGCCCGGAGCTGGACAAGCTGCGCCAGGCCCGCAGCAGCGGCCGGGAGTGGATCAAGAATCTGGAAGCGGCGGAACGGGAGCGCACCGGGATCAAATCGCTTAAGGTGGGCTTTAACCGCGTCTTTGGCTATTACATCGAAGTGACCAATCCCAACGCCCATTTAGTGCCCGAGGATTACCAGCGCAAGCAGACCCTGGCCAACGCCGAACGCTACATCACCCCCGAGCTCAAGGAACAGGAGGCGCTGGTTCTGGGCGCGGATGAGCGCATTAAGGAGCTGGAGTACGAGCTCTTTTTGGCCATCCGGGAACAGGTTCTCCAGCACGTGGAGGCCATCCAGGAAAACGCCCGCATCCTGGCCAACCTGGATGTGTTCCAGAGCCTGGCCACCGCGGCGGTACGCCACAACTACGTGCGGCCCCGCATGACCCAAGGGCCAACCATGGACATCCGCGGCGGGCGCCATCCGGTGATCGAAGCGGTTGAGCGGAGCTTTGTGCCCAACGATGTCTGTTTTGATGACAAGCAGCAGGTGATCCTGCTCACCGGACCCAACATGGCCGGGAAAAGCACCTACCTCAGGCAGGTGGCCTTGATCGTAATTATGGCCCAGATGGGCAGCTTCATCCCCGCGGATTACGGGGAGATTGGACTGGTGGACCGCATCTTCACCCGCATCGGTGCCAGCGATGATCTCAGTACGGGCCAGAGCACCTTTATGGTGGAGATGATCGAAACGGCAGAACTCCTGCTCAATGCCACGCGCCGCTCCCTGATCGTCCTGGACGAGCTGGGTAGGGGCACCAGCACCTTTGACGGCATGGCCATCGCCCAGGCGGTGATCGAGTACATCCACGACAAGGTCAGGGCCCGCACCCTGTTTTCCACCCACTTCCATGAACTGACTAAGCTGGAATACTCCCTCAAGCGGCTGCGCAGTTACCGCATGGAGGTGGAAGAAAGGGGAGGGGAGATCTTCTTCCTGCACCGGGTGGCCCCCGGCAGCACCGACCGCAGCTACGGCATTAACGTGGCCCGTATGGCGGGAGTGCCTCTTGCGGTGATCAAAAGGTCCATGGAGCTCCTGGAAGAGCTGGAAACCAGGGGCAGCGGTCCCCTCCAGCTGGATCTGTTCAAGACCTTAGACTACGATACATCAACTCTAGAGACGGCGGTCAGTGAAGATTTAGCCCCCAGCGAAGTGGAAGGGGAGCTCTTAGACCTCGATCTGAACAGCATCACACCCCTGGAAGCGCTGCAGAAACTGGTGGTCTGGCAGGACAGACTGCGTCAAAAGAGGGGCGGTGAACAAAATGGCTCAGATTAAGATCCTGCCCCCCGAAGTCGCCCAGAAGATTGCCGCGGGGGAGGTGATCGAGCGGCCCGCTTCGGTGGTTAAGGAACTGGTGGAAAACTCCATCGACGCCGCGGCTACCCAGATCACCATTGAGATCAGAAACGGCGGTATGGAGCTGATCCGGGTGCAGGATAACGGATCGGGCATTGCCCGAGATGACCTGCGACTGGCCTTTGAAGCCCATGCCACCAGCAAGATCTCTGAAGTGGATGATCTTTTCGCCCTGTACACCTTAGGTTTCCGGGGTGAGGCTTTACCCAGCATCGCCAGCGTTTCTAAGTTGACTTTATACAGCCGGCCGCCGGAGCAGAAAACGGGTTACAAGATCCTCAACGTCAACGGAGAATACCAAGTGGAGCCGGTGGGAACGCCCCCGGGTACCACCGTGGAAGTGCGGGATTTGTTCTACAACGTCCCCGCCAGGCTGAAATTCGTGAAATCCCCCACGGCCGAGCGCAGAAGGGTGGTGGAGCTCGCCAGCAGGCTGGCCCTGGCCCATCCCCACATCTCTTTTCGCCTGGTGGTGGAGGGCAAGACCAGCTTGGTCACCCCCGGCAGCGGCCGCCTCCTGGACAGCATCCTCCTGGTGGAGGGCAAAAACGTAGAACCCCAGCTGCTTAAGTTGTCAACCACCACCGCCTGGGGCCGGATTCAAGGCTATCTCGGGACACCGCAGCTGGCCAAGGGCAACCGCAGCGGCCAGGTATTCATCGTCAATGGGCGGGTGATTGAAAACAGGACCCTGCGGGCTGCCCTGGAGAAGGCCTACGAAGGGCTTCTGCCTAAGCGCACCTTCCCCTGGGCGGTGCTGGTGGTGGAGATCCAACCGGAACTGGTGGACTGCAATGTGCACCCGGCTAAACTGGAGGTGCGCTTCGCCGACGAACAGGCCATTTTCAACGAAACCCTTCAGGCGGTCCGGGCTGGGCTGGCGGGAAGAAACATCGCACCCAAGCTCACTAAGCCCCAAAACGCCTCCGCTCCACCCAGGACTGCCAAGCCAGCGGTCCAGGCCATGCTGCGCTGGCAGCCGGAGACCTGGGAGTTTATGGATCAGGTGCTCCGCAAGCACAAACCAAGGGTTCGGGGGGCAGAAGGGGGCGCTGACCAAGGGCGAGAGGCAGCCGCCGGCGTAAAAGAGACGGCGGTTGGGGATTATACAGCAGGTAGTCTTGATGATGTGCGCGCCATGCTGCGGAGCGGACGGATCATCGGCCAGCTGCACCAAACGTATATCCTCCTGGAAACGCCCCAGGGGCTGTGGATTTTGGACCAGCATATCGTCCACGAAAGGATCTTAGTGGATAAGTTCCGCCGGGCCTGGGAGCAGTCGGCCATCCAGGTGCAGGAGATCCTGCCCCTGCACCTCGAGTTTACCCCCAGCGAGGCGCTCCTGGTGGCAGAGTCTTTGGAGCTTTTGGCCGAGTTCGGGGTGGAACTGGAACCTTTCGGAGGCAGCAGCTTCATCCTGCGGGCCGTGCCCAGCTTCCTCGCCCACAGCGCTGGAAGCTGGAAGGAAGAGATTTTGGAGATCGCGCAGAACGCCGGGAAAACCACGGGCAGCAAGGAAGAAGCCCTGATCACCCTGGCGTGCAAAGGTGCGGTCAAAGCCGGACAGTACCTGGAGGAGCGGGAGATGAGGGCACTTGTGGACGGATTGGCCCAGTCTGAAAACCCCTTTACCTGTCCCCATGGACGCCCCATCATTGTGCGCCTGGAAACGGAAGAGCTGCTCAGACGCTTCGGCCGCCTGTAGGAGGGATGAGGTGGAAAAGCAGAAAATCCTGGTGCTCATCGGACCAACCGCCGTGGGCAAAACGGAGCTCAGCCTGCTTTTGGCAGAGGAGTTTAAGGCAGAGATCATCTCCGCCGATTCCATGCAGGTCTACAGGGGTATGGATATCGGTACCGCCAAACCCACCCCTGCAGAGCGCCGCAGGGTGCCCCACCACCTGTTGGACGTGGTGGACCCCGATGAAAGCTTTAACGTGGCGGACTATGTGGACCTGGCGGAGCAGGTCCTCAGTGAGCTAAAGGCCCAGGGGACAACGCCTCTGCTCACCGGGGGAACGGGCCTTTACGTAGATGCGCTGCTGCAGGGGTTTTTGTTTCCCGATGCCCCAGCCGATCCCAAAATCCGCCAAGAGCTGGAGGAGCAGGCTGAACGGGACCCCCAAAGTCTCCACCGGGAGCTGCAGCGGGTGGACCCCGTCAGCGCCCAGCGCCTGCACCCCAATGACCTCCGGCGCATCATCCGCGCCCTGGAGGTCTACCGGCGTACGGGAGAGCCCATCAGTCTCCTTCAGCAGAAACGGGAGCAGCAGAAGCGTCCCTACGACCCCCTTTATGTGGGCTTGACCCGAGAGCGGCAGGAGCTCTATGAGCGGATCAACCGGCGAGTGGACCTCATGCTGGAGCAGGGTTTGGTAGAAGAAGTGGCGGGTCTTTTGGAGAAATACCCCAGCCAGCCCACGGCGCTGCAGGCCCTGGGCTACAAGGAAATCGCCATGTATTTGCGGGGAGAGATGTCCCTGGAGGAGGCGGTGGAGCTGCTCAAGCGGGATACCCGCCGCTACGCCAAGCGGCAGCTTTCCTGGTTTAGGCGCAACAAGCGCATCCACTGGCTGAACCGCACGGGACTTAGCGATGCCGCCGTGCTGGAAACCATCCGCGATCTCTGGCGAGAGTTTTCCCCATGACACCTTCCGCCCCCCGACGGCGTATAGATGAGAGGGGAAAGGAAGGTGTGGCTGGGATGTCTACCACCGCTTTCCAAGGCCTAGAAGATCGCCAGCGGGAACGCCTGCGGGAACTCCAGGCCGAGTTGGATGCCCTGGTGGGGCTGCAGTCCGTGAAGCGGGTGATCCGGGAAATCCAGGCCTTTGCCCTCATTCAGAAATACCGCCAGACGCTGCAGCTAACCTGTGAACCCATGGTCTTACATACCATCTTTGTCGGCAATCCGGGCACGGGGAAAACAACCGTGGCCCGCCTGCTCAGCAAGATGCTGAGGGAAATGGGCATCCTGCAAAAGGGGCATACCGTAGAAGTGGAACGGGCGGATTTGGTGGCCCAATACATAGGACAAACCGCCCAGAAAACGCGGGAAGTGATTAAACAGGCCCAGGGAGGCCTGCTCTTCATCGATGAAGCCTATTCCCTGGCCCGGGGCGGGGAGCGGGATTTTGGCAAAGAAGCCATCGATACCTTAGTTAAGGCCATGGAAGACCACCGGGACAGCTTCGTGGTTATCTTGGCGGGCTACCCCCAGCCCATGCACAGTTTCCTGGAAGCCAATCCCGGGCTGCGCTCCCGCTTTCCCATCACGGTGGAATTCCCCGACTACACCGATATTGAGCTTTACAAGATCGCCTTGGCCATGCTGGAAAAGAGGGAGTACACCCTCACAGCCCGGGCTCAGCAGGAGCTGATCCGGCAGATCCGCCGTCTGCGCCAGGGCGATCCGGCAACCTTCGGCAATGCCCGGGCGGTCCGCAACCTTGTGGAGCAGGTGATCCGCCGCCAGGCGGTGCGCCTGGTGGGGAAGGGGGAGCTGACCAAAGGCGAGCTTACCGTGATCTCCCCGGTTGATTTCCGGGGAAGCGATCCCTAGAAGCAGGATTTGCCCAAGGTTTACCGAAGACTTCATGATAACTCCGGAGGAGGTCGAAGCCATGAACACCATCGCACTAGAATTTGCCACCGAAGAAGAAGTGCGGGCTGCAGCAGATAAACTGTGGAACAAACACGGCATCACCGGTGAGCTGGAGATGTTTCAAACCTCCAGCGGGGCTTGGCGTCTGCACATCTATTCAGAAAAACCGATCAAAGAAAGCATCCTAGAAAAGCTCCCCGGCAAACGGGTCCAGATCAAAGGCAGTTTCGGGGCTGCCATGCGCGCAGAGGTGCCCAGTGAAACTGATTGAGCAGGCCAAAGAGAGAATCGCTCCTTACTATACTCCCATGGAGGCTGTGGTCCTCGCCAATCAGGAAAAGGTCCTGCGGGCTTTCCACGCCGCGAAGGTGGCCAGTCACAGCTTCGGTGAGGCCACAGGCTATGGCTACGCCGACCCGGGCAGAGAGACCCTGGAGGAAGTATACAGACACGTCTTCAAAGCGGAAGCGGCGCTCTGCCGGCCGCAGATTGTCTCCGGCACCCACGCCATTTCGATCTGTCTATCCATTCTGGAGCCCGGAGATGAGCTGGTCTCCGCCAGCGGCCCGCCCTATGATACCCTGCAGGCTGTGATTGGAACCAGGGGAAGCTCACCTAGAAGCCTGGTTAAGCGGGGTATCAGCTACAGGGAGATTCCCCTGCTGCCCACGGGCCATCTGGATCTGGAGGCCATCGGGAAACAGATCACCCCGAAAACGAAGATGGCCATTTTCCAGCGTTCCCGGGGTTACAGCTGGCGATCCTCCTTAAGCATCGCCGACCTGGCCGCGGGCATCAAAGCGGTGCGGGAAGCCAATCCAGACTGCATTGTCTTTGTGGACAACTGCTACGGGGAGTTTGTGGAGGTTTTCGAGCCGCTGGAAGCTGGGGCGGATCTCATCGCCGGCTCGCTGATCAAAAACCCCGGCGGTGCCCTGGCGGTGAGCGGAGGCTATATCGCAGGGCGAACAGACCTGGTGGGTCTTTGCGCCGAGATCCTCACGGCACCCAGCCTTGCTGGGAGGCTGGGCTCATCCTTCGGCCTGGCCAGATCCCTGCTCCAAGGCCTTTTTTTGGCACCCCATCTGGTGGGAGAAGCCATCTACGGTGCGCTCCTGGCGGCAGAGGTGTTCCGCAGCTTGGGCTATGAAGTGGCCCCGCTGCCCGAGGAACCGCGCACCGATATCGTACAAGCCATCAAGTTCCGCTCCCGGGAGGAGCTGCTCAGCTTCTGCCGGGGCATTCAAAAGGCCGCACCGGTTGATGCCCACTACCTGCCGGTCCCCAGCCTGATGCCGGGTTATGTTGATGAAGTGGTCATGGCCGGCGGCACCTTCATTCAAGGTTCTTCCATCGAGCTGAGTGCGGATGGGCCCCTGCGGGAACCATACATCGGCTATCTGCAGGGCGGCATGTCCCGGCAGCATGTGGAGATCGCCCTGCGCTTCGTCCTCAGGGAGATGGGCTTAGCAGATTAGACTAGGGAGGTGAACCGGTTGGAGATTACCAACGTGGAAATAGCGGCACGATTAGTACTGGCACTCATCCTGGGGGGCCTGGTGGGGTTGGAGCGGGAAAGCCACGGCCGCCCGGCGGGCTTTAGAACGCACATCTTAGTCAGCATGGGCTCCGCCTTGATCATGATCGTTTCGGCTTACGCCTTTCCGTCGGAACATAGCGAACCTGGACGCATCGCCGCGCAGGTGGTGAGCGGCATCGGTTTCCTCGGTGCAGGTACGATCATGCGGGAAGGTGCCAACATCCGCGGCCTCACCACCGCGGCAAGCCTCTGGACAGTGGCGGGAATTGGCCTTACGGTGGGAGCAGGCCTTTATTTTTCCGGCATCTTGGGAACCATTTTGGTAGTCCTGACCCTCTTGGTCCTCAACCAGCTGGAGTGGAGGTACATAACCACCAAGCATGAAACGCTGACCATGGTCATCCAGGATACACCCGGTCAGCTGGCCCGGGTCTTTGCGGTTTTGGCCAAGTTCGAAGTGGATGTGCTCAACGTGGAGCTGTCCGGGAGTGATACCGGGGAAGCCAAGCTGGACCTCCAGGTGGATATTTCCCCCAGGCACAGCCGGGTGAGCATCATCGAAGAGCTGGTCTCAACACCGGGGGTAAAAAGGGCTAGTTACAAATAGGATGGGGACGGTGATGCCAGGTGAAGATCTTGCTTGTGAACGACGACGGAATTGCCGCCCCCGGCTTGGCTGCTCTGCGCAGCGCTGTGCAGGACAGGGGAGAGGTGACCGTGGTCGCCCCCCAGCAGCAGCACAGCGGCATGAGCCATGCCATCACCATCCACCGGCCGCTCCGCCTCAGGCAGACGGAGCAGGGCCATATCCTCAACGGTACGCCAGCTGACTGCGTGATCATGGCCTTGAACGGACTCAGGCTGAAACCTGATTTCCTGCTTTCTGGCATCAACCACGGCGCCAACCTCGGTTCCGATGTGCTGTATTCAGGAACCGTGGCCGCGGCCCTGGAAGGGGTGCTGAACGGTATCCCCAGCATCGCCTTTTCCCTGGCAGGGCCCGAGGAGTATCTATCTGATGCCGCGGAGATAGTACGGGAGCTGCTCTTTCAGGACCCTGGATTTCTCCTGCACCCCGACCTCTTGCCGCAGGCGGGCGTGCTGAACATCAATATCCCAGGCCTGCCCAAGGCGGAGATCAAAGGGGTGCGCTTCACCAGGCTTGGAGTGCGCCGCTATGAGAGCATGGTGCAGATGCGCCGGGATCCCCGGGGTGACAGCTACTACTGGCTGGGGGGCACCCCGGGCACCCTGAAGTCCAAGGAACTGGACATCGATATTGTGGCTGTGGATCAAGGCTACGTTTCCGTTACGCCCCTGCAGTTTGACCTGACCAATTACCAAGAACTTGAGCGCCTGCGCAGCCGGAAGAGAGTGCCCACGTGAGTGCGGCACCTTTTTTGTATAGGGACCAAGATTTGGAGTGATAATAAACTAGAACGGGCGGTAGAAAGGGGGAGCCGGCTATGGGCAGGGAACCGCTGGAGTTTAAGCATCAGGCCCGTTACATCGGTTCACTAAAAAAAGACGAACAGCTCTGCGACTTTTACGAACTGGTCATCGATGGCAAAGTCCAGTATGTATACATCCCAGTCGGTGCCGAGCAGGAGGGAAGTGACCAATAAGGGGGGACCGGGACGTTATGATCGCTTTGGCCCAGGCTGACGTGCTGAGAGCTTTAAAGCGCTGCATGTGCCTTGCCCAGCAGGACCTGGTGTTCTGCCAGTACCGAAGTGATCCAGATTTCTGGAGAAGCTATGCACTAGCCCGCTGCAGCGTCTACCAGTGGCTGCACAAGCAGGTTTTGGAATGTGGGGTAAACCAGACATATCTCCTTGCGGTGGAGAGATATGCAGGTTTACCTCACTTTATTTCCGGCAGCAAAGACCAGGGGGTTAAAGAGGCGCTGGAAGTCTTTTTTCTGTTTATTGCAGGAGAAAGTCCCGTGGATGCCAAAGTAAATGTACGTGCATAGAATCGTGGATGTGGAGGCAGAAAAACATGGACTTTCTCGCCAGACTTTTTGCGCCTGGCCGGTCCAGGTCCAAGGCCAAGACCGGTTATGTGAAGCGGGATGGTAGGTACGCCATCTGGATCTATGTACAGTGTGACAGATGCGGAGAAAAAATCCCGGTGAGACTGAGAACCACCAGCGAACTGCAAAAGCGGGAGGGACCAGATGCTGAACTCGGTCCCGGGCAGTACTTCGTCAGAAAGACCGTGGTGGGTTCCAGGTGCTATCAGCGCATTGAAGCCACCGTTGATTTCGATGCCAAATACGATGTGGTGGACAGCGAAGTGATCAACGGCAAACTGATCACCTATGGGGAATACAAAAAAGACGAGCAGTGAAAGCGCTGCTCGTCTCTGATTTCTCTGCCTTCAACCTTCAGTGAATCCTGCGGAATACCCCGATTACCTTCCCCAAAATCCGCACATCATCCACGAGCAAAGGCTCTAGGGCTGCGTTTTCCGGCTGCAGGCGGATGTGGGTGCCTTCATGGAAAAAGCGCTTGACAGTGGCTTCCTCGCCGTCGATGAGCGCGACCACGATTTCCCCGTTGAGGGCGGTCTCCTGGCGGGCCACCAGGACGAAGTCGCCGTCGAGAATGCCCGCCTCAACCATGCTGTCGCCCTTCACCCTCAGCATGAACACATCCTCATGCTCAACCAAATCCATCGGTATGGGGTAATAATCCTCGATGTTTTCCACAGCTAGAATCGGCGTGCCGGCGGTTACCTTGCCAACCAAGGGCACATTGACCATCCGGGTGCGCGGCGCCAGAGCGTCGTCCAGAAGCTCAATGGCCCGGGGCTTAGAGAGGTCCCGCCGGATATATCCCAGTTCTTCTAATTTGGTCAGGTGGCCGTGGACGGTGGAACTGCTGCGCAAGCCTACTGCGTTGCCTATTTCCCGGACAGAAGGGGGATACCCCTTGGTGGCCACTTCGCTTCTGATAAACTCCAGGATCTTGCGCTGACGCTCGGAAAGCTTGGGCATACCACGACCTCCTAAGGCTTGATTTCGGCTTCGCTGAGTTCATTATAGCATGGTCAGCGGGGAGCGGTCAAACAATTGTTCTGAAAAGGCTTGACAAAACATATGTTCCCCTATATACTACAAGTGAAGGAACACTTGTTCGGCAGGAGGTACACAGCCATGCGGGGCCAGGCACAGAGCGCAGTTACGACCATCTGGGTATTTGCACTGCTGCTGATGCTGGTGCTGAGCGCAGCAGCCATTGTAGTCAAGCTGAGCGCCCTTGATCGCTGCTGGATCGAGGCGGGCACAGAGCGCATCTACACGCAAATTGTGGTCCAGCCAGGCGACACGTTGTGGGACATTGCCGTAAGCCAGATGCCCGATGCAGATCCCCGGGACGCAGTGGGCCGCATCCGTGAACTCAATCAGCTCAGTTCCGCGGAGATTTTTCCCGGGCAGATCCTCACCGTGGAAGTAAAACGGCTCCAGGCGACGCACCTGGCCAGCCGCTGAGCTGAGCGTGGCAGCTGCACAGACGTGGAAGCAACTAAGAGCGTCAGAACTCCGGCCCAAAAGCAAACAGGATAAACAGATCCACCCAAGGGAGGAAAACCTGGAGGGTGGATTTTTTGTACCTCCCCCCGCCTGCGTTTTCTGTTACTTCGCATAAGGGATATTATGTAAACTACGAAATGATTTTAAACGGGACGGTGGATTTGAGTCCTCCCCCGTCCCGTTATCGTCAGAGGATGCACCTATAGCAGCGGTAGTGATCGTTGATCTCAAACCCGGCGTTCAAAGCTGCCTGCAGCTCCAGGTCACTGCCCTCATCGATGAAGTACACAACCTCTTCTGGCGGCCTCGCCCCTCGATGGAGCAATTCCAGCAGGCTCTGGAGCAAAGCCTCCCTCACCGCGTAGGCTCCATCTGGTGCGAAGTGGCCAATTATCTCTGCACCCCCGGGGTACGTCCTGGCAAAAATGCTGGCCCGGATCTCGCCCCCTTGGCGCACAGCAAGGATCCTGAAGCGCTCCAGTTCCCGCTGGATATTCTTGCTGTGCCAATACATCTCCAAGGGCAGCGCGTGTTGGTCGTGGAAAGCCGCGTATTCCCCGAAACTGGCTGGGCCTATGGCTTCCACCACGATCGCCTGGTCGACAGTTTGCCGGCGCCACCGGGCTAGTCTAGTGTCAATACTCGCCTCCACACAGACGAAGCCGCGATCCTGTAGATAGCTAACGGCAGCATCATTTGCGGCGGACACGCCCACCAGCAGTTCATAGCCGCCTAAGCGATCCCGTAGGAAGGCCGTGAACTCATCGGCGGCCTGGGGATAGCCGCTCCTCTCCAGCAAGAACAGGGTTGTTTGGGCATATCTCTCCTGAGGATCCCAAAAATAGGTACAAATCCCCTGGAGCAGCCCTCCAGCATAATACCCCAGTGCCCCTTCCTGGTCAGGGTGGACCGCCTTCTGCAGGCGTTCTAGGAGCTGTGCCCGGGAGCTGGGCCGGGGATAGCTCGCAGTTTCTGCCCTCTTCCCCAATTCCCAAGCAAAATCGATCATTTGTTCGTCAATGGCGGTCAGTTCCCTGAGCATACCACTTGGCTCACCCCTAGAAGGCCATGTTCATAACTGCCCTGACTTCCTCCAGCGTCTTAATGGCCTCCTCCCGGGCGGCCTTGATGCCGTCCCGCAGCACCTGGCGGATGTAGGCTGGATCTTGTTCCAGTTCCCTGCGGCGGGCCCGCAGAGGCCGCAGGTACTCATTGAGGGATTCGGTGAGCATCCTCTTCAGCTGCCCTGCCCCGCCATCCCCTATCTCTTCCGCAATTTCCTCCGGCGGACGCCCGGTGGTAAGCGAAGTGAGCAGCAGGAGGTTGGAAACCTCAGGACGGTTTTCCGGGTCGTAGGTGATCCGGCGCTCAGAGTCGGTTTTGGCCTTTTTAATCAGCTGGGCCGTCTCGTCTTCATCCGCGCTGAGCATGATGGCGTTGTTCCGGCTCTTGCTCATCTTCTGGGCGCCATCCAGGCCCAAAATCAAAGGTGCTTCGCTGAGGAGCGCCTGGGGCTCCGGGAAGACAGGTTGATCCTTGGCGAAGCGGTTGTTGAAGCGGCGGGCAATGGTGCGGGTCAGCTCCAAGTGGGGCAGCTGATCCTTCCCCACCGGCACCACCGTGGCCTTGCAGAAAAGAATGTCCGCGGCTTGGTGTACCGGGTAGGTGTACATCCCCGCGTTGATGCTCTTCAGGCCGGCAGCGGCGATTTCCTCCTTCACAGTTGGATTGCGGTCGAGCTCCGCCATGGTGACCAGCGTCAAAAACGGCAGCAGCAGCTGGTTCAGCTCCGGTACATGGCTGTGGGGGAAGATAAAGGTTTTCCCATCATGGGGATCCAGCCCCGCGGCGATATAGTCAATGACCAGCTGGTGGACGTTTTCACTGATGGTCTCGAACGTGTCCCTGTCCGTGAGCACCTGGTAATCGGCGATAACGATAAAGGTGGGAACGCCCAGTTTATGCAGGCGCACCCGGTTCTGCAGGGAACCAAAGTAATGGCCGATATGCAGGCGCCCCGTGGGCCGATCCCCGGTGAGGATTTTGTGTTTCTCCGGATTTTCCCGCAGCTCTTTTTCCAGCGCCCTGCTCCTGGCCAAAGACGCTTCAAACGTTCCATATTCCGTATGCTCAACAGCCATCGTCTCTCCTCATCCTTTCCCTTGCGCATGGTTTTGTTCCATAAAAAAACCGCCCCCCGAGAAAGGGACGATAAAACTACCGCGGTGCCACCCTGCTTGATCGCCTCTGCGATCCGCTCCTTGATCCCGTAACGGGGGACAACCGTCCAGGCCTACTGTCCGTTCAGCCTGGCGACTCCAGGGCCCATTCCCTTCGTATCTGGTTCGATATCCCACCAACCTATCGACTCTCTGGACCAGAGGGACGAAGGTACTATTCCCCTTCCCTGTCTTTGCTTTAGACTAATTATACCCACGGGCCCGCCGCCAAGTCAAGGGATGGCGGGAACAAAGGCGTCCATTAGCAGCAGAGCGCCGATCTGGTCCGAAGGGAAGCCGGCGCCAAGGTCGAACTTGGTAGCCTAGACTTTGGAGAAAGGATGAAACCATGGACAAGATCAAGCTCTTTACAGACAGTGCATCGGATCTACCAGAGCTGTACCGCAAGCGGTATAACGTGGGAGTGATTCCCTTAACTGTCATCTTCGGCGAAGAGGAATATAAGGACGGGGTCACCCTCTCCATTGTGGATTTCTGGAAGAAGATGGCGGCAAGCAAAGAGCTGCCGGCCACCAACCAGGCCAACCCCCATGATTTCGTAGAGGCGTTCCAGCCCTATCTCGATGATGGGTATACCATCCTCTACATCGGCATTTCTGCCAAGCTCAGCGGCACGCTGCAGAGCGCCCACCTGGCCAAGGAAATCCTGCAGACGGACAAGATCCACATCTTCGACTCCAAATCTGCCTCCATCGGCGAGGCCCTTTTAGTGATCACCGCGGGAGAAATGCTCCAGGGGGGCCAGAGCCTGCCGGAAGTGCTGCAGCAGCTGGAAAGAGACCGCGCCAGCGCTGGAGCCTATTTCACCATCGACTCCCTAACCCACCTGGTGAAAGGGGGACGCTTGACCAAAACCCAGGGACTGGTGGGCACCATGCTGAAGATCAAACCCATTTTGAAGATCACCCAGGAAGGAACCGTGGAAGTGGATGACAAGGTGCGTTCCACAAAAAAAGCCCTGCAGGCCTTGATCGACAAGGCTAAAGGGCATGGAATCGATTTTTCCCAGCGGCGAGTGGCGGTTGTCCACAGTTACGGCGCCGACGCCGTGGATGAGCTGAAGGCCCTGGTCCAAAAGGAACTTGGGCCCAAAGAGATCATTGAAGGACTAATCGGCCCCACCGTGGGTACCCACGCCGGTCCCGGCGGGCTTGCTGTTTTCTTTTAGGCTCCTGGCGATGGGTACATTGGCGTCCGCCAGGTCGTACTCGTCCAGATCAGCCACGTCCACCCAGGCGTAAGCGGAATGGACCCGGAGGGTGATCTCTCCCCCGAGATGCCTGGCTAGGTAGGCGATGATCAAAAAGTCGCCGTGGTCGTAGTGGGCATGCACAGCCTGATAGATCTGCTCCACCTCTATCTGGATGCCCAGCTCTTCCTCGATCTCCCGAACCAGGCACTCCTCCGGGCTCTCTCCATTTTCCAGCTTACCGCCTGGAAACTCCCACTTGCCGGCCAGGGCCCCTTCTTTGCGCTGACACAGCAGTACCTCTTGGCCTTGCCGAATAACGGCTGCAATTACAGGCAGCGGCATAGTGATGACCTCCAAACCTCTTCGTCCAGCCTGCAGCCGGCAACAGAAAAGCCAGTTCGGGCCTGAAGCTAGGCAGAACTGGCATTTTGCTGGCAAATTTGGTTGCGGGGGCAGGATTTGAACCTGCAACCTTCGGGTTATGAGCCCGACGAGCTACCAGACTGCTCCACCCCGCGTCACCGCTTATATCATAGCGCAGATTTTCCCGTTTGTCAAGAGAGCCATTTATCGAGCCTGGAAGCGATGATCTCCTTGGGCATTACACCCACTAGACGGTCCACTTCTTGGCCGTCCTTGAAGATGATCATGGTGGGAATGCTCATCACACCGTACTGACGGGCGGTGTACTGGTTGGCGTCCACATCCAGCTTGGCAATCTGGGCTTTACCGGCATAGTCCTGGGCCAGTTCCTCCACGATGGGAGCGAGCATCCGGCACGGTGCGCACCAGCCTGCCCAGAAATCCACAAAAGATACGCCTTTATGATCCAAGATCTTGCTCTGGAAATCCTGATCGGTCACTGTCATTGGCATTTTAGCATCCTCCTCAATCGAGAACTTCTTTCGTCTCTAGTATATACCCCCACGGGGTATATGTCAACCCCCTAGACAACCAGTTTTACCTGACAAGAGGGCTGGTTTTTGCAGACCAGCACGTCCCGGCCGTCTTCCCGGTTAACATACATGACCGACCCGCAGGTGGGACAGCCGTAGATCAGCGGTTCGGGGTAGCTTAAGCTGCCCCGTCCCGCGGCGTAGTCCTGCAGATGCCGGAAGACCTCCACCAGGAGCAGCACATCTTCCCGGGCCCGGTGGGCATTGGCGTAGGCCCCGTCCAGGCGGAAATGGTACATTAGATTGCTGAGCCGATGGCTGCCGCCGCCCCCAGGGTAGATGGCTAGCTTGGGGAAAAGCGCCCTGCTGATGGCCAGAGTATCCAGGCCACCCTCACCCAGCTCCAAAAGGTTGTTGCGCCGGAACATGGCATTGACAAAGCGCAGATCGAAGCTTAGGTTGTGGGCCACAGGGGTGCCCAGCCCAATAAACTCCCTGATCTCTGGAGCCACGGCCGCTTCCAGCGGTGCATCCTTGAGATCAGCATCGGTCAGCCCGGTGAGCTCCACAATTTCCGGGAGCAGGGGCCTTTCCGGGTTGATCAGGGTTTCATACTGGGCCACCTCCCCGCTTTTGCTGAGCGCAAGCATGAAGATCTCGATAATGCGATCCCGCTCAGGATCTAGACCAGTTGTCTCCACATCCAGGAAAATCAGTCGATCCGAAATCTCAATCAGCCCCTCCTGAGCCTATACTTCCATTTTGATTTCTTCCCGAGCGATGAAAATCCCTCCACCTAACATGGAGGGATAGTCGGAAGTGACTGATTTAACTTTCGTAGTCGTAGATGCGTTTTTCGCCCGTGATCTTCTTGATCTCAGCGATGTTCTGGGTCACTTCCAGAGTGCCCCGATAGCGGCCCTGGCTGTCGCGCACCGCGAAGTAGCGGATGTGCACCAGCATATCCTTCATGGGAATCCAAAATTCCGCCACGTCTCTGCGCCCGCTCTTGAAATCATCCAGGATCCGCTCAACAACTCCCATACTGCTGGGCGGATGGCAGAGCTGCACTTTGCGGCCGATGGCGGCCCTGGTGCGTTCAAAGATGCGCTCCGGACCTAAGGAGAAGAAAGCTACTTCATCATTCTCATCCACAAAGGTGAGATCCACGGGTAGGTGGCTGAAGATCAGATTGAGCTGCTCAGGTGTGAGGGCACCAACTTCCAGTTCAATGGCACCACCTGTAGCCGTTCTAGCCTCTGCTTCTTTGCTCTTATACACAGTGGCCAGGGGATCTTTGAACTGGGCCCCGATTTCCCGCCACTCATCCTGCGTAAAGGTCTCGCGGCAAAGCGGGAAGAGGATGTTTTCCTCCTTGTAGATCATCTCGGACACATCTGCCAGGGCCGGCAGCACAATATTGCCGATGTCCGCGGCCAGCTGGGCTCCTGACAGTTTTTCCTGAGCCTTGGCGATAACCTGAGTCACTTCCTTTAAGGCTGCCCGAATCTCATCGTGCTTGCCCCACATGACCATGGGCGGTCCACTGATGCCGTAGCGCTCCAGGTATGGGAAAAGGACGTTTTCCTTCTTGGCGTAGTGTTTATCCACTTCCAGCAGCTGCTGGTGTTTAGCGGCCCAGGCTGCGAGCTGGGCCGAATGATCTGCTCCATCTGGAGCTGAACTGATCTGGTCCAGAATGCCGCGGATCTCTTCCACAAGCGCGCCAGTTTTCTTGTTGAACTCCTTGAGGTCGTGCAGGGCTTCTTCCGCGGGATCCTGCGGGGCAGCCGCGCCGGTCAACTGCTTTTCCAGGGAATCTCTGAAGACCGCCACATGGACATCGCAGAGCCTTTGAATCTCTTCCACCGGCATGCCCTCATTGATCAGGGCCTGCTCGATTTCCCCAATTTCCGCCGGCCCCACCTGGGCCAAAAGATCAGCAAAGCGGCTTTTGACCTCTTCCACATCGGCTCCGGCATGGATGTCGCGGATAATACCCTTCAGAATCTCCTGGCGGTGTTTGCGGTTGGCAATCAATTCACTCATTAAATGACCTTACCTCCTGTGTTTAGCATAGCCAAATGTTTAGTCCACTAATTATAAGTTTTCCACTTAGTATCTATTCACCCTCTCCTAGGAATTTCCTCCTTGCCGATGGTAATTTTCTGGGTTGTTTTGCTAAGGGCAGGGTAATCTAGTATTGAAAGACGGAAAAGGGGGTTTCTGATGTATCGCGAAGGATATACACAGCAGTATCGCATGGGGCAGCCTCCCAGAGTACTGTCTACCAAAGACTGCAACTACCTCACGGATGCGCTGTCTTGGGAACTGCTGGCGTCGAAGAAGGCCCACTTCCTGGCCAGTCAGTGCTCGGACCAGCAGATCAAGCATCAGCTGGAGCAGATCAGCCAGCTGCATCAAACGCACTACGATATTCTGCTCAACCAGCTGAACAACACGGAGCACGACCATGACCATTTCGGCTACCAAGGCTACAGGCAGTAAAGGAGGGACACCATGAACAGCCACAACCGCCCCTACGGAAGCTATCAACCGCGCTTTCAGGGCTCGGCGAGCCCAACCATAAAAAACCCCAGCACCCAGGTGCAGCAGGGCACTCAGTTTAACGATCGGGACTGCCTCAATGATATGCTGGCCACCGAGAAATGGCTGACCGATGGCTTTAATGTGTTTGCCCGGGAAGCCAGCCACCAGACTCTGCACAACGAGGTGATGCGCATCCTCAATGAGACCCACCAGGCGGCGCGGGATGTGTTCAACCTCATGTTTGAAAAGGGCTGGTATTCACTCCATCCTGAGCAGCCCAGTCAGGTGGCCAAGGAGTATCAGAAATTCCAGGGCTACGAAAGCCAGCTGCCCCATCAATCGGGAGGGATGTACCAACCCAGACAGTTCTAGAAAAAAAGAGGCTGCCCTTTACTGTGCAGCCTCTTCCTATCTGCTATTTCACCATACTCTGGATCCGCTCCACCAAGGCATCCACGCTGAAGCCAAGGTATTCCGCGACCTGCTTACCCGGGCCGCTGGCACCGAAGCGATCCAGGCCGTACACCTCCACCCTGCCCTTGGGGTTGATGGAGTACCAGCCCGTGGCCACGCCCAGCTCAATGGCTAAAGTGGGCACATCCTCGGGGATCAGCTTGCGCCGATAGGCTTCATCCTGCTTGAGGAAGAGCCCCCGGTTGGGCACGGAAACGACCCGCACGCCCAAGCCTGGTTTTTCCACCTTTTCCGCGGCCTGCAGCGCCAAGCTCACTTCGCTGCCCGCGGCCACCAAGACGATGGCCAGATCCTCCTGCTCTTCCCGGATCACATAGGCACCCTTGGTGAAATCCCAGCCCTGGGGTTTTTTCAGCATGGGTAGGCTCTGGCGGGTCAAAACCAAGGCGGTGGGCCCATCTTGGCGCTTCATGGCCTGGACCCAGCTCCAGGCGGTTTCCTCCGCGTCCGCCGGGCGGTAAACCGCCAGGTTGGGGATGAGCCGCAGGGACTCTGTGGTTTCCACCGGTTGATGGGTAGGCCCGTCCTCCCCCACGTATACGGAGTCGTGGGTGAGAATGTAGACCACAGGCAGTTTCATCAAGGCCGCCAGGCGCATACTGCCCCGCATGTAGTCGGAAAACACGAGGAAGGTCGCGCCAAAGACCCGGAAATGGCCATAGAGGGCTAAACCGTTGAGGACGGCAGCCATACCGTGCTCCCGCACGCCGAAACTGAAGTTGCGGCCGCTGAAATCACCGGCCTTGATCACGCCCTCGCCATGGAGGAACGAGTTGTTCGACGGCGCCAGGTCAGCTGAACCGCCCACCAAGTTGGGTACCTTGCGGGCGATGGCGTTCAGCACCTGCCCGCTGGCGGCCCGGGTGGCCATGTTGGCATCTGGACCAAACATGGTGAGGATATCGCTCAGATCAGGCAGGGTGCCGCTGAGCCAGGAGTTCCACTCCTCCGCGAGCTGTGGGTATTCCTGCGCCCAGCGCTCGAACAGTTCCTTCCACTCCGCCTCCAGCTGCCTGCCCCGCTGCCGCATCTTCTCGGGCAGATCCTGGAGCTCTTCGGGGATGTAGAAATCCTGGTCCACAGGCAGTCCCAAAGCCTGCTTCAGTCCCGCAACTTCTTCAGCGCCCAGCGGTGCTCCGTGGGTTTCAGCGAGGCCAGCTTTGGTGGGCGCGCCCTTGGCGATGGTCGTACGGGCAATGATCAAAGTGGGCTGCTCTTGGTTTTCCTTGGCCTGGGCAATCACTTTTTGCAGCTCAGGGATGTTGTGACCATCAACTTCCAAAACCTGCCACCCATAGGCCTGATAGCGTGTCTTGACGCATTCGGTAAAGGCCAAATCGGTTGATCCTTCAATGGTGATGCGGTTGGAGTCGTAGATGGCGATGAGCTTGCCCAGCTTCAGATGGCCAGCCAAGGAGGAAGCCTCGGAGCTGACACCTTCCATCAGATCTCCATCACCGCACAACACATATGTATAATGGTCAACCACCTCAAACCCGGGGCGGTTAAAGCGGGCCGCGGCCATGCGCTCGCCGATGGCCATACCCACCGCATTGGCAATGCCCTGTCCCAAGGGTCCGGTGGTTGTCTCCACTCCGTCGGTGTCACCGTATTCCGGGTGGCCGGGCGTGTTGGACCCCAGCTGCCGGAAGTTCTTGATGTCATCAAGGGAAACTTGATAGCCCGAAAGATGCAGCAGGGAATAAAGGAGCATGGACGCGTGGCCACCGGAAAGGATGAAGCGGTCACGGTTGGGCCACTTGGAATTGGCCGGATTATGCTTGAGGAAGTCAAAATAAAGCACTGCGCCCACATCAGCCAGACCCAGGGGTGCTCCCGGGTGGCCCGAATTGGCCTTCTGCACTGCGTCCGCAGCCAAGCCGCGAATTACATTGGCGATCTTCTGCAGATCCATACATACCACCTCTCTCGTTTAGTCGCGTAATACCTCCACCAACTGGCCGTTGTTGAGCATGGCGGCATTTGCCTCATCTGTGTCGATGTGCATCTCCAGCACGAAATCATCCCGTACCCGAATCAAGACGTTATCAAAGACCAGGCCCCGTTCGCCGCCAACGCGCACGGACACGATGTCTTTGTCCTTCACGCCGAAGGCTTCCGCATCGGCAGAATTCATGTGGATATGGCGCTGTGCGATGATCACGCCCTTGTCCAGCTCCACTGTGCCCTTGGGGCCGATGAGCTTAATGCCTGGAGACTCAGCCAAATACCCGGAATCCCGGACCGGCGGCTGCAAGCCCAACGCAAAAGCGTCGGTGCGCGATACTTCCACCTGCGTCTCCTTCCTTACGGGACCTAAAATCCGGACATTTTTAAGGGCAGACTTCGGGCCTTCGATGGTAAGCGTCTCTTCGGCCGCGAACTGCCCGGTCTGGGACAGATCCTTGCGCACAGTCAGTTGATACCCGGGGCCAAACAGCGCCTCCAGGTGCTCTTGAGATAGATGGATGTGTCTGTTGGAGATTCCCACTGGTACTTTTCCTAAAACGGTTCTTGCCAAATACCCCACTCCCTTTTTTGTTGTTACCGGCTAACTACTTAGACAGGTACCGGGGAATTCCTGCCCACCCTATTGACCAAACCCCGTTCCTGTGCTAAGATAATAACTGTCGCAGGGGAGTAGCTCAATTGGTAGAGCATCGGTCTCCAAAACCGAGGGCTGCGGGTTCGAGTCCTGTCTCCCCTGCCATTTCTATCTGCGGGTTTATGGAAAGCCCGCCTGGCAAATCTGGGCAAATGGGCACGAGACATTAAGTCTCGTGCTTTTTATTTTGCGCCAAACCTGCCTGTTCAATTATACCATATTAGGGCTGCGCTGGCTTTAGGTTGAGCAGAGTTTCACAAAAAGAAAACGCAAACCCGCACCGTCCGGCGCCGGAACTACGGAGAATCGAGATGGCCGATGGACATTTCAAGCGACAGCCCAGCTGCCGCGGCGACGCTTTCTAGAAAGCCCCTCGGATTCACGAAGTCGGCACCGAGATGCTCGTGGGCAGTTGAGTGCAGGTGGAAAAAGATCTCTTCTTCGGTGAGGTCTGGGTCTAGCTGCAGGGCCATGGCCATAAGGCCCACCACATAGGGCACAGCCCAGCTGAAGCCCCCTTCTGCCCAGTAGATGTAGTGGTCGGGATCGCCTAAGTAGCCTGCAGCCGTTGTTCTGCCGTCCGCCGGCACGATCAGCCGTCCCGGCAGCAAAGACTCGGGAACACCCTTCAGCCAGGGGCTGAGCTCGTAGCTGCAGTAGTCTTCTCGGTTGCCGTATCCCCTGACGCCCGCCGTCAGCAAAGGATAGTCGCAGTCCACAACCATGATCCCGCTTTCTCTGGCCTTTTTCTCCGCAGCACGCAGCTTATCCGCGTACTCTTTGTTGACAGAGTCCGCCGGTGCATGGGATATGCCCACAACACGGATCTTCTTCCCCGGCGGAAGCTCAGCATTCAGCTCCACAATGCGCTCTAGGGCGAGGGCCTCGTACTTGTTCCCCTCCGGCCCCCCATTGTGGGCAAAGAAGTACACCTCGGCTTCTGGAATGATCCCGATCTCCCGCCCGGCCAAGAGACTGAGCACCGCCGGGCCATGCATGGACGGCTGGGATGGTAGGAGCTCTTCGTAGTGCAGTTTCACATTATCATAGGCGCTGTGGTCCAGGAGCAGGGCTTGATCGATGTATGCCACAGTAACGCCAGCGCCAGTCAACCCCAGAGCCTGCAGCTCCCTGATCCCAAGGCCTGGTTCCTTGCCCAGCTCCAGGAGCTTTGCCGGGTCAAAACCCTCGGGTAATAAGGTTGGCTCAGGCCACTTCGTCTTGGTGTCGAACGAGAGCCTAAACAGCAGATCCTCGACCTCCCTCAGATCCAGCTGGCTGAAATCCTGCCCCCGCACATCGCCATAGGCCTGCGGTATTTGAGCAGTCTGCTCCGTAAGCCGTGTACCAGCGGCCAGACACAAGACCACGGCTGCGATCAGCGCGGCGATAATCTTCCACCGCACCCCCCTCCCTCCTTTCCAGCGATCTGCACTGGTAATATTCACCATCTCAGTCCATCTTTCCTCTAAGACCTGACCAACGCTGTGTACCTGATCAGCCGGTAGGCCAAGCTACACGCCGCAACGCGCGCAAAAACCGCAGCCTGTAGCAGGCAGGGCTGCGGTTTCCAGTTCTGTCTCTACTGCAGTGCTCGCAGTGGCGTACTGTGCCCTGGTGGAGCTCCAGCACCAAAAGGACATCTGCAGCGGAGTCGTCCTCCAGCCTAATCCCGCGGGGATAGGCGGGTTTTAAGCCGAACCTAGAGTAGTAGCGCGGGCTGCCCAAGAGGATGATCGAGCCAAATCCTCAAGGGCGGGCCCGCCTAACTGCTGTTCCGGCCTGTTCCTCCCCTAGCTATGTCTTCTGCCCTTAGCTATCCTCCAGCTCTGCAGAAACGGCCACGGGATGCAGACCTTCTTCGTCCAAGGACAGCACCTCCTGGAAGACCTCAGCGATGAACTTCCGATCGTGGGACACGGCGATGATGCAGCCGCCGAAGTCCTGCAGCGCAGCGCGGATTTCCGGACCGGAAAGGGGCGAAAGGTTGCGGGTAGGTTCGTCCAAAACCAGAACCTCTGCCCGATCCAGGATCATCTTGGCGAAATAGAGTTTGGCCCGCTGGCCGCCGGAGAGCTCCGCCACGGCATGGTCCATTTCCTGCGCCGTGAAGTTGAGACTGCCCAAGTAGGTGCGGATGGTGGTGAGCTCTTCCCTGGTTCCGGAGCGGCTGAGAAATTCCACAGCGCTCTGCTGGGGATCCATGTGTTCCGTGTAATCCTGGGGCATGTAGCCGTACTTGATACCCCTGGCCGCCAGATCCTGGATTACCGCCCGCAGAAGCGTGGTCTTCCCCGCCCCGTTGGCCCCCACAATGCACACCTTCTGCGGACCTGTAATGTGCAGGCGCACACTGCGGCTTAACACCCGCTCACCTGCCCGGAGAGGCTTAAGGTGCAGATCCACCATCACCTTGCCCCGGGGGATGGTGATGGCTCCGTCGAAGCGGACATTGATGCTTCCTTCGTAATCTGGCCTTTTGGTCATCTGCTCCTGTTCCCGCTCCAAGCGCTTGCCCAGTGCTTTCACGCTGTGCATCTTGTCCTTGAGGTTTTTGCCCACGGAAGGAGCCTGCCGCGACACAGTCCTCAGCTCGTGCTGGACCCGCTGGTAGATCTTGCGGTAGCGCTCCAGCTTGGCCTCGAATTCTTCCCGTTCCTTCTGGGCCAGGCGGGTCTGTCTGAGGATGCGCTGCTCACGGTTTTGCACATACTCTCCGTAACTGAGGCGGGCGATGGTATGCTGGGGCTTGCGCTTGCGCATGAGCTGTTCCAGATGGATGATGGTGTTAGCACAGCGGTCCAGGAGCAGCTCATCGTGGGACACGAAAACCATGGGGATCTTCGCCCGGCGGATAAAGCCCTCCAACCACTTGACGGACTGCAAATCCAGATCATTGCTGGGTTCGTCCAAAAGCAGCACCGTAGGTCGCTTCAGCATTTCACAGAGGAGCTGGAACTTGATCTTTTCCCCGCCTGAAAGGTGGCGCATTGAGATGCTTTCCGAAATGCGGTCTTCGGGGAAACCCAGTTCATCCAGGAGTCTGTAATAGGTCCCGTAGTCGAAGTCGTCCCAGTTCACCTTGGAGTGCAGGTACCATCTGGTGCTCTGCTCCAAGAACTCGGAAGGCAGCACTTGGGGCAGATAGCCAACCACTTCACCGACGGTGATGATCTCGCCTTGGATTTCCATATAGCTCCGCAAAGCCTCCGGCTCAGCAATGGCCTTCAGGAGCGCAGACTTGCCGTTCCCCTCTTCGCCGATGAGGCCCACTTTCATCCCCGGCTGGAGGGAAAAACTAAAATCCTCCAGCAAGACCCGGAGGTCTTTGGTCATTATCAAGGTAAGGTTTTTGATGACAAGCATCTTTACACCTCCGCATAGCGGCCGCAGGAGGGCAAAAAAGAAGTCTGCTTGGACGCAAGCAGACAAATCGCGCAGTTAAGGCGGGCCGAAGCACACACCTTAAGAGAGCAGTTCATCTGCCCAACATGGCGACCACAAACTAGGCCTTGGACTGAAGGCCCCTTCCACAAGTGTTCATGTCACCGGTGTTGGTTAGCTGAACATCGCTCTCCTCCACATCGTTATTCTTTGTCTAGTATATCACAAAGCTCAAGCTCCCTCAACCCCATAAAGCTCGGCAGGAAGACTCCTCAGGAAGGGGGATAACTCTCCGGGACAGACCAAATCCAGATCGTGCAGTGCCCTGCTGCAGGCCACATACAAGAGGCGTTTGTCATGCCCGGCGCCATAGCACTGGCTACTGGCATCGGCGATGATCACCGCATCAAACTCCAGCCCCTTGGCTAAGAACACCGGAAGCACCAGCACACCTTTCTGGAACTCACCGCTCTCCTTCACCAAGAGGGTGGGCTCCACCTCCAGGTCCAGCTCCCGCAGGGCTCCATAGATCCGGTGGCACTCCTGGGCGGTTTTGGTGATCACGGCGATCATCTCATACCCGTTCTCAAGGTGCGCCTTAATCCTCCCTGCGATGAGTTCAACCTGCTTCCCGGGAGCTGTTTGATAGACTTGTGGTTTTCTTCCCGTGCGCAGCACCGTTTCCGCGCCGGAACCCCCCAGCAGTGCACTGCAGAAGCGGAAGATCTCCTGGGTAGAGCGATAGCTCTTGTTCAGTCTCACAGTCCGCAGGTCCAGGCCGGCAAACAGCTCCTCCAGCTGGTCGGCGCTGCTGCCCCACACATAAGGATGGAGGGACTGGTAAACATCGCCCACCAGGGTATAGCGGGCCGCGGGGAAGGTACTGGTCAGTACGCGCAGCTGCAGGGGGGCGTAGTCCTGCACTTCATCCACCACCACATGCAGGATGCCCCGCCGCAATGGGTAGCCCTCCAGTTCGCCTTTGAGGTACATCAAGGGCACCACATCTTCAAAGGCAATACAGCCCTCGTCCAAAGTGCGCAGGCTCTCCCCTGCTCCGGAGGGAGCCTTGAGTTCTCCGGCTACCCTTTCCCACAGTCCGGGATCCTGCCACAGGCGCCGATACCAGGTGATGCTGTCCACCTTGTACTGGCTGTTCAGGCGGGTGAGTAGTGGCTCCAGCTCCCGCCGAACCCGCCGCACCGCCTCCCGGGCCTTGGCCAACCAGGTTTCTCCTTCAAAGGCCGCTTCCTGCTGGATGGCATTGAGCACCGCCCTCAGGCGCCTTTTCTTGAGGGGGCGGAGCACATGGAGGATGCGCTGGCGGATCTTCAGCAGGCGCTTTTGCACCGGCAGATAGGCGTAGCTTTCCCCAAACAACCTCTCCTGTTCGGCGGCGGACATCAAGAGCTTTTTGCCCATGTAGATGTCGGAAAAAGCAGCCGCTTCCCCCGTCACCAGCTGGATCAAGGCATCCAGCACCCGTTGAAACGCCGGTGATGACTTGAAGCTGCACCTCTCCAGGCGCCGCTGCCGCTCATCCTCATCCTGGCTGAGCAGCTCTTCCAGGTAAGCGACGTGGGTTTCCACATCCCACTGCCAGTCAAAGAAGGACTCGGCAAATTCTCGATAGGTCAGCTGCGGTACGTTCTCCTCGCCCAGATCGGGCAGAACCTGGGAGATATAGTCGCTGAAGATCTTGTTGGGCGAAAACACCAAGATGTTTTCCGGTTCAAGGCTTTCCCGGTATTTGTAGAGCATATAGGCCACCCGGTGCAGCGCCACCGAGGTTTTCCCGCTGCCGGCTGCTCCTTCCACCAACAGGCGAGCGTCTTGATCGTTGCGGATGGCCTGGTTCTGCTCCCGCTGGATGGTGTTGACAATGGTGCGCATCTTGGCTGTGGCGTTGCGCCCCAAGGCTTCCCGCAGGATCTCATCGTCAATGGTGAGCTCGTTGTCGAACATGTACTGCAGCTGGCGATGCTTGATCCCGTATTGGCGCTTGAGGGTAATCTCACCGCGATAGGTCCCGCCGGGGCCGGTGTACTGGGCCTCGCCTAAACCGTAATCGTAGAACATGCTGGAAATGGGCGCCCGCCAATCGTAAACCAGCGGCCAGCCCGTGGCCCGGTCCAAAAGCGAACGCACACCTACATAAATCGCCTCACTGCTTGGTGCCCCTTCTTCACGGAAATCGATGCGGCCGAAATAGGGGTTTCTCTCCAGGGCGCGCAGCTGCCTGAGGAGGCGGTGCTGGATGCCGAACTCCACCGCTCCGTGCCTCAGCTCCACGATGCGCTGGGCAGCGTCCATGAGGCGTTTATCACCGGCTGAGCTGATGCGGTGTTCTTCGCTGAGGGACCGGCGTATTTCCCGCATCTCCGCGTAGAACTCCCTGACCTGCGCTTCCTGCTCGGCCAGCTGTTCATCTATCTCTTTGTAAACCCGGTCCAACCACTTCTGTTCCCGGGCAAACTCTTTTCTGTCCAACAGGTCACCCCCACTGGGCTGCGGTTTTACCCACCGCAGCAAGGTAAACGACAAAATGCTGCTCGCCATCGAGTCCCAAGAGCTTGTTGAGCTCATCGTCATCGAAGGCAGCGACGGCACAAACCCCACAGTCGATGGCGGTTGATGCTAAGTAGAGATTCTGGCACACATGGCCGGCATCCAGGAGGATGTAGCGGTAGCCCCGCTCCCCATACCTCCAGGTCATCCGGTAGATGTCGACAGCCCAGAGAAAGGTAACGGCGCTTTCGGCCAGAAAGGGCTGATCGCCTGCCGCGCGGGCAATCTCCCAGGCCAGCTGCGCGCCCAGGTCAACTGCCAACAGTTTATGTCCAAGGGCCACATAGCGGTACAACCCCGGCTCCAGCCCTTCCACCCTGTTGATCAGCAGGTACGTCTCCAGGGCGTGGCGGGCACCAGCCGAAGGCACAGGGCGCAGGGTGGACGGTCGATCGGTCACCTGCTGCACGCCCTGGGTAGACCAAAGCAGGTAGGCAAGTTCGGCTAGAGTCAGCCCGGTGCGGGCATACTTGCGCCTTGAGCGCCTGGCCGCCATGGCCGTCCTTAAGTCCATCTCCTTAACCTTAATCTGCTCAATTGGCGGCAGTTCGATGAAAACGGCGTCAGCTGGCACCGCAACCTGCAGAGGCGGCTGGGGCAGTCCCAGATCCTGGTGGGACGGGGCCAGGTGCTGATACTTGGTCTTTTCCATGAACTCTCTGCCGATACCTGTCATAGTACTCTCCCTTCTACCCTAAAGCCTGGAGATGCTCCAGACTGTTGGCAAAGACGATGGTTCTTCTCCCCGATTCCAGCGACCAAAGATGCACCCCCGTATCGCCGGTGCTGAAGAAGCAATCACACACCACGGGCAACCCCAAAAAACAGCGAAAGAGCTGAGTTATGGTGCCGGCGTGGCTAACCAGGGCAATCCGCTTAAAAGCCCCTGGCAGGATATACTCGTAGGTGAACTTGGACCAGAACATCTCTACCCGTGCCCTGAACTCGATGAAGGACTCGGTCTCAGCGTAGGTATCGTGGGGCCTGCGACCCCCTGGCGGCAGGGGAAAGCGCTCCGCTGCTTCCTGCCGGGCAAGTCCCGCCAGCAGCCCGTTGTTCCACTCCATCAAGGCAGGCTCCAGCTGCAGGGGCGCCCCTGTGGCCCCGCGGAGGATCTCCGCGGTGCGGCTGGCGCGCTGCAGGGGACTGGACAAGATGAGCTCAGGTGGAAAGCGCTCCTGCACCCACTCCGCCAGCAGCTGGGCCTGCTTGACCCCGAGCTGAGTAAGGGGGAAATCGGCCCGGCCCTCATGGCGGTCTTCCAGATCCGCCTGGGACTGACCGTGGCGGATGATCAAAAGTTCCATCGGTCTTACCCCGCTTTAAGATGCCTGCCTTTTTATTCGGCACAGCACACCCTTTTCCTTTACTGGCACTGGTTATTGACAGAAGTGAAAAGGAGTACTAGAATCAAGCTATGATACTTGTGGGAGCCCCAGGAGGCTTCTGTTTTTTCATTTTGGAAGGAGGTTGCTTATGGCCAAGGCTAGAGAACTCTTCGCGGCTAAAGACCTGACCCAAGGCCCACCTTGGAAACGCATTCTCGAATTTTCCATCCCCATGCTCATCGGCAACATCGCGCAGCAGCTGTACAATACGGCAGACTCCATCATCGTGGGCCGCTATATCGGAGACAACGCCTTGGCCGCCGTGGGCAGTGCCGCCCCGGTCCTCCACCTGCTGCTGGTGCTGTTTGTGGGCATTTCGGTGGGCGCAGGTATTATGGTAGCCCAGTATTTTGGCGCCAGAGATCGGGAGAATCTCTCCAAGACCATCGGCAACTGCCTGACCCTTACCGCCATCACCTCTGTGATCATCATGGTGGTGGGGCCTCTGGTAACCCGTCCGCTGCTCGAGCTTTTGAACACGCCCGCTTCCATCATCGATTGGTGCGTAGGTTATCTGAACATCTTCTTTTTGGGCGGCGCTGGCTTTTCCTACTTCAACATCCTCTCCGGAATTCTGCGTGGCCTGGGGGATTCCGTGTCCGCCTTGGTCTTCCTGCTTCTGAGTACCGCGCTCAACGTGGTCCTGGACATCATTTTTGTGGCCAGCTTTGGCCTTGGGGTCCCTGGTGTAGCCCTGGCCACGGTGCTGGCCCAGGCCCTTTCCGCCGTGCTCTGTCTGGGCAAGCTGGCCAGGATGCGGGAGCACTTCGACCTTAACCGCGCCGCGCTCAAGCTGGATAGGGAGCTTTCTCTCGCCGTGATCAAGCTGGGCCTGCCCTCCGGGCTAACCCAAGCCATTTTCTCCATGGCCATGATCATGGTGCAGTCCCTGATGAATACCTTCGGAGAAATGGTCATTGCCGCCAATGTGATCGTCATGCGCGTCGACGGCTTTGCCATGATGCCCAACTTCTCCTTCGGCAGTGCCATGACCACCTTCACAGGCCAAAACGTTGGTGCCGGCAAACTAGACCGTGTTGACCGGGGCACCAAGGAAGGGACCCTGATTGCCGTGGGCGTATCCGCGGCCATCACCGTGGTTCTGCTTTTCTTTGGCCATTACCTTATGCGCATCTTCACCACTACCCCTGAACTGGTGGCCCTGAGCCAGCGCATGCTGCGCATCCTAGCCTTCGGCTACATCGCCATGGCGGTCACCCAGTCCCTCTCCGGGGTGATGCGGGGTGCCGGGGATACCATAACTCCCATGTGGATCTCCATCATCACCACGGTGATCATTCGCGTGCCCTTGGCCTACACCCTCGCCTACTTCACCAGAAGCCCCCAGTATCCCACGGGCAGGCCCGAATCTACCTTCGTCTCCCTGCTTGTGGCCTGGACCTTAGGTGCACTGATTACCTACGGCTTTTTCAAACGGGGCGCGTGGCGCGCCAAGGGACTCAAAAAGAGCATGAACAAAGAGGCTGCTTAGCCTCTTTTTTTGTGCCTATGCTCGCCGCACACGGATTTCATCTTGTGGACTAGTTCGTCCATGAAGCAGAGGCGCAGCCGGATCATGGCGAGTCCAATTGGCCTTGGCTGCTGCGTGATCGGCGTTGGCGTAGCAGTATCGACACTGGTGCAGGCAGGTGTTGTAAGCTCCCAGATCGAT
Source organism: Candidatus Darwinibacter acetoxidans (assembly GCF_041936445.1). Lineage (NCBI taxonomy): Bacteria > Bacillati > Bacillota > Clostridia > Candidatus Darwinibacteriales > Candidatus Darwinibacteriaceae > Candidatus Darwinibacter > Candidatus Darwinibacter acetoxidans. Next base: position 59,963 of record NZ_JBHGXH010000045.1, read on the forward strand.
GCTCTCCACACACCCACAGCTGGCCCGCTGGTTCCTGTCCCTTTTCAGGCTGAGGGACCGCCCAGTGATCCTACTCACCAGTTCATCATCGATGCATTTGCCCGGCTTGACGCCCCAGGGGCTCAAATCCACCGCTTCAGAACAGGTGCAGATCTCCATCTGCGCGCTCCGTGCCACTGCGGCCAGCTCCCTACCGAGCACCTCCATATCCTCCGGGCCGATGGGCAAAAAGCCTAGGCCCCGGGTGTTGCGCTTGGTCTTGGCGTAGAAGTCGAGGAAACTGATGACACACCGCTCGCAGCTGTCCTTGAGCTCCGCGGCCAGCTGAGCAAAGAGCTCCACATGCTTGGCAATGGTCAGATCCTCACTGAGGATGATGGGGTCATAGCGCCAAACCACCCTGGCGGGGCCAATCCTTGCCGCCAGTTCCTGAAAGGTGCGCACCAGGACCTTTTTCTCGGGGAGGTTCCCCTCGATGGTCCGATCGTAGGGCGTCAAGGTGAACTGGAAGTAGAAGTTGTAGCCCAGATCGGTTATGCTGTCCAGATCAGAAAGCAGGGGTGCGGGATTCTTGGTCCAAAAGACAATGCAGTCAACCAGCTCGGGGTGGAGCTCAACCCTGGTCACCTGCCGGGGACGGAAAGGATTGCGCACATAGGCAAATCCGGCCCTCAGGCGCTCCAGGAACCACTTCCCATAGAAAGCAGGGATGTCAGTGCGGCGGCTGGCACTGATGATCATGGTCCATCGCTCCCAAAGGTGTAGCCGGCAAAATCACCGATGGGTCGGAATCCGATGCGCTGGTAGATGCTGTTAGATGTGGGGTTGTTCAAATCAGCAAACAGAGTGCAGAACTGGTACCCCTCGTCCAGGAGCAGCTGGCAAAGGGCTGCCACACAGCTGGTGGCATAGCCCCGGCGGCGCAGCCCTTGGGGTGTGTACACGTGGTTGATGGAGATCCCGTGGCGAGTGGGGCGGGTTTTCGCCGCCATGGAGACAATTCTGTCCCCGTGCTCCCACAGATAGAGACCGCGCCGCGCCACGAGTCTGCGGGCCAGGCGGCCTATGCGCTCCAGGTCTGGGGCGCTGTTCAACCCCGCATCCCTCTCGAAAGAGGCGATCGCGCCGATGACGAAGTCCAGATCTTCTTCCCGGGCAAGTCTCAGGCTTCCTTCCCCAATCACCCCTGCGGTCACTTGCCTGAGCTCATAGAGGCGCATGGGCATCTCCAACTCGGCACGGCAGCCCGTGAGCTCTGCCCACAAAGCCGCGAACCGCTGGCAGACTGCCGCGGGGGCGGTCACTCCCGGAAGCGCTATTCCCCCTTCCAGAAAACCGTTGGCCAAACACGATAGAGTCTCCTCCAGATCCACGCCCGGTGCTGTGTAGAGGATCAAATTGGCCGGGACAGTCATAAGTCCCGCTGCGGCCAGGTCGCGCCCGGCCCGCACCGTGACCAGGAACACCTCATCCCAGGCATCTGGGTGCTCTTGGAGAATGAGGGCTAGACCCAGCAAGAGGTTGTGGCGGGCTTCCTCCCTTTCCAGGTGTTCCAGCGTTTCTTGGAGGAAGCTCTCGATCCCATCGTGCCAAGACAGCTGCACAGTACCACTTCCCTGCATCAGTATTGCCCATTACACTTCTGCTCGCGGCGGGGAAATCCTTTGTAACCCACTGCGCCCTTTATGCTTTTCCGTGGGATTCACCCTGGGGCAGCCGCGGCAGAAAGAACCCCGTCCGTAAAACGTATTCTTCCCAAACCGCACCGAATCGCTCCTGCAGTGCCTCCTCTTCCAGCCTAGCCCGGTACACCAAAGCCGGCAGGAACAGCAGAAAAACAGCCAAGAGACCTAACCAGCTCCGCGTGGAAACGGGGATACCGCAGGCGGCGATGGCCATTCCCGCATAGACCGGATGGCGCACCAAGCGGTAGGGGCCCGTTTGAACCAGTTCTCCCAGGGGCTGCACCGCTCCCAGCAGCGAACCCTTGAGGTAAGCGGCCGCCCACAAGACAAGTCCCATGCCCAACACCACCAAGAGAATACCAGCCAACTTGGCCGGCCCCACCGGGACAGATACCCTCAGGTCCACTAGGAAACTCACCAGGCAGACCACCACCGCCGCGCCGGTGACCAAAACCGGTGCTCTCAGATGTTCAGGCCTCTCCCCCACAGCTATCCCTCCTAGACAGGCCTGGTCCTAAAAGAAAGCGGCAGGCCTTGGTTACATAGTACCTAAAGAGCTCGCCTGGGCTCATGAACAGCTGGTCTCCCCCAGCGTAGGACCACTTCCCTTATTCCCCGCGGACGGGCGGAGTGCCCGGGCAGCGTAACCCCTTCCTTCCCACGCGCGACCGAAGCTTAAGCTCGTCCACGAGGGCCAAAAAACCGGGGGCTCTGGGCCTTACTCCGGTGCCCCCCTAGTTCGCTCCACTTGGCAAAAATCCCGTCCCCTTGGGGACGAGATCTTGTGCCGTCCAAATCGTTAGATGGAACACCTCTGGTCCATGATCAGCTGGCAGCTTGGAGGTGCCCTGCCATAACCGGTTCCTGCCTGGCGCGCACCCTCCCCAGCTCGCTTGCGAGGCCTCTCTGTTATGGTTCCCTCTCGTTGTCGTATTCGTCATTGATCTCCATTTAGGCAGAGAAAAGCATGGCTGTCAGGGGCAGTTCGCGCTGAGCTTGCAGCCGGCGCAGCGGCCCGAGGGAGCTGTCGCCTGGCCCATCTTCACCAACAGCTTGAGGAACAGCTCCTGTTCTTCATCGTTCAGCCCGCTCAGCAGCTGATCATCACAGCTGCTCACAACCTGCAGCAAATGTGCCTGAAGCCCGGCCGCCTTGGGCGTAAGGTGTATGCGGTGGGCGCGCCCATCTTCCGGATCAGGCCGCCGCTCCACCAAACCCTCCTGAGTTAGTCTAGTGATGGCGCGCGTCGTGGTGGCTCCATCGACGTTCAACAGCCGAGAAAGCTCCTCTTGGCGCACTCCATCGCAGTGAAAGAGCTCCAGAAGGAACATGGCCTGGCCGCTGCCTACGCCATGCTCCTTGAGGCCATCAGCTACATGTTTCATGGTCATGCGATGCAAAATGGACAGCCAGCGGCCCACGGACCGCTCTGGGCATGTGTTCATCATCCTTCTCCTCTCCACGGTCAAATGGCTGCTTCAGCCTGCCCCTGAGACAGCACGGCCCGTTTGCGGATACGGCTGCGGGCGTAGAAGAAGCTGGCTACCTGCCCCAGTCCAGCTATGGTCCAGGTCACCGGGTACACCGCAAACAGCACCAGTTGGGTGGGATACAGCCTGAACACCGTGGCCAGCCAGACAATGCGCAGCAGGCAGGCGCCCACCAGCGTGGAGAGCATGGGAAGTACCGAGTAGCCCATGGCTCTGGTCAGCCCTGGGAAGACGTTCATGATGCCGCAGGTGAAGTACAAAGACATGAGTACCTTCATCCGCCGCATGCCCAGCTCGATCACCGCGGGATCGGTGGTGTAAAAGGCCAGCAGCGTGCGGCCAAAGGAGAGGGTGATTCCGCCTAGAATCAGCCACGTCACGAACACCAAAGCGGTGCAGTTTTTGGCGATCCGGTCAATGCGGTCGTAATCCTCCGCGCCCATGCTTTGGCCGGTAAAAGTTATCGCAGCCTGGTAGTAAGCGTTCATAGGTGTAGCCACCAGGTTTTCCACGTTAGACGAGGCAGCGCTGGCCGCCACCATGGTGGTGCCGAAGGAGTTCACCGCCGACTGAATCAGCACGTTGGATATTGAAAAGAGTACGCTTTGCAGCCCCGCGGGCACCCCGATCCTCAGAAGCTGTACGAGCTTCTGACGGTGGATCTTCAGCCTCTGCCATTGAAAACGCAGAGCTCCCTCCTGCCTCGACAAAGAGATCATGATCAGTATCAGGGCCAAATACTGGGAGATGACGGTTGCCCAGCCCACGCCGGCCACACCCAGGCGCAGCACGGCGACGAAGAACAGGTTGAACACCACGTTCACGGCGCCGCTCACCACCAAGAAATACATGGGCCTTCTGGAATCGCCCACCGCCCGGAGGATAGCTGCCCCGAAGTTAAAGACCATGCTGGCGGGCATCCCGGCGAAAACGATACGCATATATAAAGTAGAAAGACCGATGATGTCTTCGGGAGTCCCCATCCAGCGCAAAAGGGGAGCGCAGAAGCTGAGGCCGATGGCGGTGGCCACCCCGCCGCCGATCAGGCTGACGGCGATGGATGTATGCACCGACTGCCGGATCCCCTCCACCCGGCGGGCCCCGTAGTCTTGAGCTACAATCACTGCGGTGCCTACCGACAGACCCATAAACAAGTTGACGATGAGGTTAAACAAAGAGCCTGTGGCCCCCACCGCCGCCAGGGCCCTGGCCCCTTCGAAACGCCCCACCACGATCATGTCCGCTGCATTAAAGACCAGCTGCAGCAGGTTGACCGCCATGATGGGCAGGGCAAACATCACCATTTGACCGACTAATGCCCTATTAGTGCTTGGAAAATGTTCTCTTGCTCTCATCAAGTTCCCCGGTCCTTTCCTCGATCATTGCTTGTCTGCTCTTCAGGCATTCCCCCTTTTCCCCGTAGAAATCCACCCCATCTAGACGATGGGGCGGCGCATTAGTAAACAAACACTGTTGTTCCCCGCTTGATAAAAGAGTAGAACCAGCGGGCGTCCTCCATGGAAAGCCGGATGCAGCCGGCGGAGCGCCTCTGCCCTAAGGTGAGATCCAGGATGGTGTGCTCTTTGTCCATGGGCAGGCCATGGAACAAGTAGGGGCCATGAAACCGAACCCAGTTTTCTGCTCCTTGACCAGAACTTTCCACATAAAACCATTCGCCGCGCTCCGCGATCTCATGGAGCCCCCGTATGGTAGGGGAAATGTTCCTCCCGGTGGCGCAGAGCATGGTGCGCACCAGCTCCCAGCTGCCCTGGCCGCCTGTGAACACATGGGTGAGCTGCCTGTCAAGATCCACCCAGACCAGCTGATCCGTCTTGGAGGTGAACCCCCGCACGTTCACATACTCTTCAACCAACCGCCTGGGCAGTCGATAGCTGTTGGTTTCCGGATCACTGGGGATGGCCAGCGTTCCGTCGCGCACCCAACCTTCCCGGCCGTCTCCGGCCCGAATCAAGTACCACTGGAAGCCGTGGTCGCGGACAACCTCCACTGTCTCCCCGGCATGGAAGGTGCAGGTTCTGCTTCCCCCACCGTCCCAGGAGCTGTAGGCCGGAGTGTCTGTGAGCACTTCGGCCATAACCACCGACGGCCTAACCAGGTCATCCCAATCAGGAGCCGCTTCCAGCATTGTAAACCTCGCCGTTTGCGCCAGGACACAGGAGCTGACGGCAAATACCACGAGACAGGCTGCAAGGCATCTCATGACAGACACGGCCGTTCCTCCATGAATATAGGGTTCTTTGATCTCTTTCGCTAATCGTGGGCCTAGTCCTGCGCTGCCAGAAATTTTCACAGCTCTGCTTCAGCCTCTTTTCAAAAGCCCTCCCATCATGCCGCCGAGCATGGCCACAAAGAGCATGCGCAGAAGCTTCTGCCACCACAGCCAAGTGAGGAGAGCAATATCCGCAGAACCCAAAAAGCCGAGCAGCACAAAGGAGGCCAGCCCCACCGCAATCCCGTGTATCCAGGCCTTCTTCAGGCACTTTTTGCCGGACCAGGCAGCCCCCGCAAACACCGCCAGGTGGGCCAGAAGATTGAGGAGGTTGGGTGCCGCCTGCCAGGGGAGGAAATATACTGCTAAGGCTAGCCCCAGGGAAGTGAGGAGCAGCAGAGCCAAGGCCACCGCCGTGCCCTGCAGCACCGCCATGGGCTGCAGCCAAAAGCCTGCGGTGTCCAGGTTGTTCCGCTTTTTCATGGAGATCACCCCATAAAACCTATGCCTCGTACAGAAAAATATGCAGCCCCTTGGGGGGCTGCATTCTGGACAACCGCAGAGTTTAGCCTACTCGTCCTTTTTCTTGCTTTCGGCGATCACCTGCTCGGCGATCTGGGCGGGAACCTCCTCGTAGTGGCTGAACTGCGAGGTGAAGGAGCCGCGCCCCTGGGTCATGGATCTCAGGTCGATGGCGTATTTAAACATCTCTGCCATGGGGACCTGCGCCCGGATCACCTGCATGCCGCCCCTGGGCTCCATGCCCAGGATCCTGCCGCGCTTTTTGTTCAGATCGCCCATCACATCACCCATAAACGATTCTGGAACCGTGATCTCCACGTTCATGATGGGCTCCAAAAGCACCGGATTGGCTTCCATAAAGCCCTTCCTGAAGGCCAAAGATGCGGCGATCTTAAAGGCCATTTCGGAAGAGTCTACGGGATGGTAAGAACCGTCGTAGAGCGAAACCCGTACCCCTTCCACAGGATAGCCCGCCAAGGGACCGTCGTCCAGGATCTCCCGCAGGCCCTTTTCCACCGCGGGGATGTAGTTGCGGGGTACGGCACCGCCGAAGATGTTATCTTCAAAGATCAGGCGATCCTCCGCATCGGGATCAGCCGGGGAAAGTTCCAAGAAGACATGCCCGTACTGGCCGCGGCCGCCTGTCTGCTTTTTGTGTTTGCCTTCCGCCTTGGCCCGGCCCCGGATGGTTTCCCGGTAAGGCACCACCGGAGTACTCAGCTCAACCTCAACGCCGAACTTCTTCTGCAGGCGGCTGGTGAGGATCTCAATGTGCACATCGCCCATACCGTGAACCAGGTTCTGGCCTGTGTCTGTTCTTCTCTCCACTTTAATGGTGGGATCCTCTTCCGACAGACGCGCCAGCGCGGATGCGATCTTATCTTCATCGCCCTTAGCCTTGGGCTGGATTGCCAAGATCATGTTGGGCTGCGGGAACTCGATAGGTTTGATGCTGATCTTGGCTTCCCGGGTGGTGAGGGTATCGTTGGTGGTGGTATCCTGCAGCTTGGCTACGGCTCCTAGGTCGCCTGGGCCCACTTTGCTTACGGGAATCTGTTCTTTACCCTTGATCAGGAACAGCTGTCCAATCCGCTCATCGCGGCCGGTGCGCACATTGAAGCAGCTGCTGTCAGAACGCATCATACCCGAGAACACCCTGAACAAGGTGAGCTTGCCCACATAAGGGTCGGCCATGGTCTTGTAGACCAGGGCAGCCAGCTCTCCATCGGCAGCACCGATGGTGATCTCTTCCCCGGCGGCGTTGGTCGCGGTGATGGTGCGGTTCACAGGCGAAGGCAGGCGCTGCACGATGTGATCGTTGAGCAGGGCAATCCCCAGGGTGGACTGGGCGCTGCCGCAGAGAATGGGAACCATCTCACCGGTCTGGGTTCCCAGGCGGACCGCTTTCTCAATCTCTTCGTCCGTGAGGGCCTCCCCTTCCAGATACTTCATCATCAGGTCTTCGTCGGCAACCGAGGCCGCCTCAATCATCTCTTCCCGGGCTGCTTCCACCTGATCCATCATATCTGCGGGAATGGGGCCTTCCTTGAGGGAATCTCCGTCTTTGATGTACGCCTTCATGGCCACCAGATCCACGATGCCCGAGAAGGCTTCGGCTTCACCGATGGGCAGCTGAACCGGCACCAATTTGGGGCCGAAATAGCTGCGCAGCTGTTCAACAACCATGCTGAAGTTGGCGTTTTCCCGATCCATCTTGTTGACAAACACGGTGCGGGGCAAACCCCGTTCTTCCAGATAGGTCCAGCTCTTCTCTGTACCCACTTCCACACCGGAAGAAGCGCAGACCACCAAAAGCGCGGCATCGGCCACCGTTAAGCCCGCGATCACATCACCTACGAAGTCGAAATAGCCTGGTGTATCCAAGATGTTGATTTTATGGTTTTTCCACTCAGCAGGTGCCAGAGCGGTGTTGATCGAAATGTGGCGGCGCACTTCCTCTGCATCAAAGTCCATCACTGTTGTCCCATCATCCACCTTGCCCAGGCGGTTAACGGCCTTGGCGACAAACAGCATGGCTTCTGCCAATGAGGTCTTGCCCGTACCACCATGGCCCACCAAGGCCACATTACGTAAGAACTCTGTTCCGTATTCCTTCACACGTTCTCCTCCTCTTAGTGAACCCTTATGTTAACATCTGAAGTCTTTTATACCACGCCTAGATTCAACAAGTTCGCCATAATTTCCTTCCTCATGGCAAGAAAAGCTTCCCTGCCTAAACCCACCAACCCCAGTTTTCCAGGAAGACCACCTGCTGGCGCCGGGAATCGATCTGCACAGTCCAGCCCAAAAGGGGTAGGACCTCAGCTGGTACGTAAGGCACTCCCCCTTCCTCCAGCACGGGACTGGCCAGGGGAATCTCCAGGCCCCGCCACTGCGCCGTGGTGCTGGCAGGTTTAAGGATAACCGCGCCAGTGGTGGACTCCACCTGCCAGCCGCTGGCCAGATCCACTGTGAGATCCAGCACTTCGGCCAGATCCAGCAAGTTGAAATAGAGCTCACCCTGATGCTCGGTTACACCCACGAACGGTGTGACTTCGGTTTCATAGACGAAGAGCCGCCATTGGGGACTGCCCTCCACCAGTTTCAGGTAAGCATTGGTCTGGTCCCGGAAGTAGAACTGCCCTTGATAGTAAAAAGCGCTGTCGCCAAAGAGACCTGGCACCCTCCACTTCTCCACCACCGCTGCGGACTGGAGCTCGAAGAGGGAAATCCCAGTGGCGCTGGAAAGGCTCAGCAAACCTTCCTGGGGTATGTAGAGGAGGTGCTCACCCAGGGCCTTGGCTTCGAATTTTCTGCTCTGCACCACTTCCCCGTTCTGCCAGCGCCAGGCGTAGAGCATCTTTTGGCTGGTAACCACCAGCCACTCTGGAGCAGCGCTGTGGGGAATGATCACCAAGCTTTCCACACTGCCCCAAGGGTAGTTTTCCCATAAGGTGACAAATTCTTCTTCCACCCAGGTCAGGACGGCCACATAACCTGAACGCAGGGCAAAAACAAGGTCAGGATAGCCGTTTCCATCCACATCCAACACTTCCAGCCCGGCCACTACCTCCCCCGAGGGGCTTTTCCAGAGGGGAAAGAGATTTCCCTCACGGGACAGGTAGACGTAGGCCTCTCCCCTGTCGCTTAAGGCGACCACATCGCCCCAGCCGTCGCTGTTGAAATCATGGATACCCAAGCGGCAGATGGTATCCCAAAGATACTGGGCATGGCCGTGGCGTTCCCAAACTCCGGCCCGTTCTGTATATAAGTACAGCGCGCCGCCCCGATCTGTGCCAATGGCCAGATCATTGCGGAAGTCCCCCGTAACATCACCAACGGCCAGGGCTGAAGCCCGGCCGAACACCTCGATCAGCTGCCTTGGTCCATCTTCGGTCAGGATGAAGACGCCCTGCTCCTTTCCCAGGAGCAGGTTCTGCTCACCCGTGCCGTACAGGTCCGCCACCAGCACCTGGGCATCCGACAGCTCAGGTTCGGCTACCGCCGTGAAGGAAGCTGCCGCTGCAGCCTGGGCAAGCAGGAAACATAAAAGAGCTGCGCAAACCGCCTTCTTCAGCAATGGCATCCCCTCTTTCCTCACGCCCTATGGAGTATTTAGCAAAAACTGGCCGCAATCCTGCTAAGAACTGAACTTGCCCAGCACTCTCCAAATTATAACACAAATAACGGTGGGAAGCACCCCGGTTAGCTCCGGGCAGCGCAGGCCATCTTATACCTTCCCAGCTACCTGTGGCCTTACCATTCATTTCCACACCTTTCCCCAACTTCCTGTCAGAAGAGCGCTGCTAAGAAGCAAAAAGCAATGTCCAGCCGGAACATTGTCCTGTCTTGGCCCACCGCTTCCCCGCCCTGTTGCTTAGATTTTTGCTTAGATAAGGAAAAGGCACCTGCGCAGGTGCCTAGTTGTCCGTCTCTGGAACATCACTCATCTCGATTGTGTCCTTGACCAAAACCCTCTCTCGGAGAGGGTTAGAGCTTCACTTCTTGCTTGGCATTTCGCTTGAAATTCTCCAAAAAAATGGTCGGGGCGACCTGATTTGAACAGGCGACCTCTACCACCCCAAGGTAGCGCGCTAGCCAAACTGCGCCACGCCCCGACGCATTTATAAGGATACCATGTTCTCTGCAAAAAAGCAAGTCACTTCTCCGGATCCAGCTCAAATTTTGTGTGCAAGGCCCGCACGGCCTCAAGGTGCCGGCCCCGGGGGACCAAGCAGGATACCTTGATCTCTGAGGTAGAGACCACAAAAACGGGTATGTCCACTTGCGTGAGGGCCTCAAACATCTTCGCAGCCACACCGGGGTTGGTCATCATCCCAGCGCCCACTATGGATACCTTAGCCACGTTATCGTCCGCGAATACTTCCCAATCTTGATCCGCCCTAAGGGTGTCGATAACCCCCAGGGCCTCGGCCAAATCTTCCCGCGTCACTGTGAAGCTCAGATGGGTCCTGCCCTTGGAAGCAGCAGCCTGGACGATCATGTCCACGTTGATGCCAGCTTGGGCAAGGGCTGAAAAGACTGCGCACAGGGTCTGCACATCGCTAGGAACGCCAACCAGGGTCACCTTGGACCAGTTTTCATCCGCGGCCACACCCGTCACTGTGATTTCCCGTTCCAATGAGCCCACCTCTTTCACCAAAGTTCCTTCTTCATCGGAAAAACTCGAACGAACATGGATGGTCACCCCATACACGGCCGCCACTTCCACCGACCGGGGCTGCAGGACTTTCGCTCCTTGAAAGGCAAGTTCCAGCATCTCCCCATAGTCAATTACCTTCAGCTTCCTAGCCCCAGGCACAATCCTGGGATCGGCAGTGTACACTCCATCCACATCCGTAAAGATCTCGCAGACGGCTGCATCCAGGGCTGCAGCCACCGCCACCGCCGTGGTATCGGAACCGCCACGACCTAAAGTGGCAATATCGTTGTTGGGGGTGAGGCCCTGGAACCCGGCAACGATCACCACCTGCCCCTTGTCCAGCTCCTGCCGGATACGGGCACCGTCCACCATGCGGATCCTGGCTTTGGTATGCTGGGTATCGGTGAGGATGCCCCCCTGGGGCCCGGTCAGGGAGATCACCGGCTGCCCAAGGGCATGAATAGCCATGGCCAGCAGCGCGATGGACATCTGCTCACCTGTGGCCAAGAGCATGTCCAGTTCCCGTTTGGGCGGATTCGGGGAGATCTCCTTAGCCTTGGCAATGAGCAGGTCCGTGGTCTTACCCTGAGCCGAGACCACAACCACCACCTGATGCCCTTCCCGGGCGGTGGCCACCACCCGCCGGGCAACAGCCATGACTTTTTCCGGATCAGCTACAGACGAACCTCCGTATTTTTGCACAATGATTCCCATGCTTCTGCCCCCCTAACAGCTAATATTAAGATAACATACGGGGGACAGGAGGAAATTAACGGCCAGTAAAAAAGGTGAGAACAACTCTGCTCTCACCTGGGGGAGCCGGGCTACGTGGGTTTAGAGGATGATGCAGATCAGCCCGCCGCTGCCTTCGTTGATGATCTTGCTCAAGGTCTCCTGCAGCTTCTCCTGGGCGTTTTCCGGCATGCGGTAGAGCTTGCTGTTGATCCCTTCCCGCACCATATCCTGCAGCGATCTACCTAAGAAGTCCCGCTCCCACAAAACGTTGGGATCCCGCTCGAACTCTTCCGTTAGGGAGCGGATCAGTTCTTCGCCCTGCTTTTCGGTGCCCACAAACGGGGTCACTTCCGTTTGGATGCTGGCCTGGACCATGTGGATCGAAGGAGCGCTGGCCGTGAGCTTGATGCCGAAATTGCGCCCCTGCTTGATCAGTTCCGGCTGCTCAAAGGTGATGTCCTCCAGGCTGGGGATGACAATGCCGTAGCCCGTCTCCCGCACATGCTGCAGGGCTGCCGAGATCTTATCATATTCCCGCTTGGCCGCGGTGAGATCCTGCATGAGACGGAGGAGATGGTGGTCGCCTGTCACTTCCAGCCCGGTCATCTCCGCTAGAATCTTGTAGAAGAGCTGGCCGTCCAGGACGACGCCCAGGGTGACCTTCCCTGTACCCAAATCAAGGCTTTCCACCTGCACCAGCTGGACATATTCCGACTCTTGGAAAGCCTGCACCGCCAGTTCCTGAACATCCTTGACCCTTTTGAGGCGCCCCACCGTCTCCCAAGCTAGATCTTCATAGATCTGCCGCAGCCAGTGATCTTCCTTGAGTTCCCTCACCCACTTGGGCAGGCGCAGGTTGAACTCCCGCAGGGGGAATTCCATCAGTACTTCCGTCAAGAGGCGCAGAATATCTTCTTGGGTCATGCGCAGGCAGTCCAGGGGCAGTACCGTCACCCCGTACTCTTCCTGCAGGCGCCGGGCCAAAGCTTGGGTTTCCGGGCTGTTGGGGTGGATGGAATTCAGGGCCACGATGAAGGGTTTGCCCAAAGCCTGCAGCTCGCCAACCACCCGGGCTTCTGGCTCCTCGTATTCGCTGCGGGCCAGGTCCGTTATTGAACCATCGGTGGTCACAACCAAACCGATGGTGGAATGCTCGCTGATTACCCTGCGGGTACCCAGCTCCGCGGCCTCTTGAAAGGGAATGGGGTGGTCAAACCACGGAGTGCGCACGAGCCTCGGGCCGCTTTCGTCCATGTAACCTTTGGCTTCGGCCACGGTGTAGCCCACGCAGTCCACCAGGCGGATGCGGGCCTTGACGCTTTCGGCGAAGGTGATTTCCACCGGTTCATCGGGGACGAACTTGGGCTCAGTGGTGGTGATGGTCCGCCCCGCGCCGCTTTGGGGCAGTTCATCCCTGGTGCGTTCCTTCAGGTAGATGTCGGTGATGTTGGGCATGACAAAAAGGTCCATGAACCGTTTAATGAAAGTGGACTTCCCCGTTCTCACAGGGCCCACCACGCCTATGTAAATGCTGCCGGCGGTCCGCTCCGCGATATGGGAAAAAATGTTAAACTTTTCCATTTAGGCTCCCCTCCTAAGTATAGGCGTCCTCACCCCCATAAGGTTGGACAGTATACTATATTACCGCGGGCGGAGAAATATAACAGCATTCTAAGACAGCCGCCGATCTCCCCAAGTAAAGCGAAGAGCCCCAGCGGGGCCCTTGAGAGAACCTATCGTTGCACTTTTTCGCCGAACCGAAACTCCGTACCCTTGCGCAGGCGCTCAATATTGCTGCGGTGGCGGTACACGGTGATGGCCCCCACCAAAACCCCCAAAAGCACTTCAAACCAGCCTGCGCCCAACAAAAGCAGCACCAAGGGCAGGCACACGGCAACGGTGATGGAAGCCAGGGAGATGTAGCGGAAGGCCAAAAGCACCGCCAGCCAGGTGAGAAACAGGATCAGCGCGGCCGGCGGCCGGAAAACCGCGAGCACACCCGCGACAGTAGCCACTCCCTTGCCCCCCTTGAAGCCCAAAAACAGCGGCCAGTTGTGGCCGATCATAGCAAACATGCCAGCCACAAGGCTCCAGATGGGTTCTGCCAAGAAACGCCGGGCCAAAAGAACAGCCGCAGCACCCTTGCCCACATCGCCGATGAGCGTAAGCAGGGCAGGTATATAGCCTGCGGTGCGCAGCACGTTGGTCATACCGATATTGCCGCTTCCGTAGTTGCGCACATCCACTTTGGCCCACCATTTGCCCACCAGAAGGCCAAAGGGTATGCTCCCCAGCACATAGGCCGCGGCCACGATCAACAGATAAGTCATTCTTCCCTCTCCTTAGCCACAATCATGATCGGGGTACCCATGAAGTCATACTCCTCGCGGATGCGGTTTTCCAGGTAGCGGGCATAGGAAAAGTGCAGCAGATCCTTCCGGTTCACGTGGAGCACAAACACCGGGGGCTTGACCTGCACCTGCGATCCGTAGAAGATCTTCAGGGGAACCCCTTTGTCGCTGGGAGGCTGGTTCATGGCCACCGCATCCTGGATGATCTGGTTGACCCGCCCGGTGGAAAGGCGCATATTCCTCGCCTCATTCACCGCTAGGCAGAGCTCCAAAAGCTTGTGAATGCGCTGACCGGTCTGGGCTGAGATGAAGACCATGGGCGCGTAGTGTAAAAACTGCAGCTCCTCCCTGATCGCGGCTTCATAATCGCGCATGGTGTTGGTTTCCTTGGGTACCAAATCCCACTTGTTCACCGCCAGGATGATGCCCCGGCCCTTTTCGTGGGCATAACCAGCGATCCGCTTATCCTGCTCGGTGAGGCCCTCGGTGCCGTCCAGCATGACAATGGTGAGGTCCGAGCGTTCCACGGCCCTGAGGGTCCTGATCACACTATAATATTCCACACTCTCTTCCACTTTGCTCTTGCGGCGCAGACCCGCTGTGTCAATCAAGGTGAGTTTCTGACCCTGGAAGGTGCAGTGCGTGTCAATGGCATCCCTGGTTGTGCCGGGGATATCGGTGACGATCACCCGCTCTTCCCCGAGGATCTTGTTCACCAGGGAAGACTTGCCCACATTGGGCCGCCCCACGATGGCGATCTTCAGATAATCATCCTCTTCCAGCTGGGCATCTTCGGGGAAATGGGCCACCACCGCATCCAAAAGGTCGCCCACATTGCGCCCGTGCTCGGCGGAGATCAGGATGGGATCCCCTAAACCGAGGGAATAAAAATCCACAGACGCCTCCCAGGCTTGCTCTGTGGACTCCACTTTATTAACACAGAGAATCACCGGTTTGCTGCTGCGCCTGAGGATGTCGGCGATCTCCTCGTCCACTCCCGTTAGGCCTGACCGCCCATCCACCATGAAGATAATCACATCTGCCTCTTCCACAGCCAGCAGGGCCTGCTGCCTGACCTGCCTTGTTATCACGTCCTCTTCCCAGTCTATTCCACCCGTATCTATCACTGTGAAGTAGGTGTTCAGCCAGTGGGCATCCCCGTAGATGCGGTCACGGGTCACCCCCGGCTGCCCCTCCACAATGGCGGTCCTTTCGCCGGTAATACGGTTGAAAAGAGTGCTTTTGCCCACGTTGGGCCGGCCCACAATGGCCACGATTGGTCTAGTCATCCATACCTCTCCTCAACAGCGTTCGATCCTAGATATGGATTCTTCGCTATCTGCCGGGCAATTCCTCCTCTCTGCCCTTAATGCTGCACCACCACCAGAACTCCATTGTGCAGATCGTGGACCGCGGCACCCAACACTTTGGCGATGAGCAGGGCCAATTCCGCCCTCTGCTCCGGGCTGGACGCGTAGAAGATGGGGGCTCCACCCCCCACCTGGGTGTGGTCGCTGGCCACCACCGCTAAGATCAGTTTCACCTTGCTCCCCCTCAATCCATCATTTTTCCCGCCACCGAGGTTAACGGTTTGCGCACCGCCCCCTCCAACACGGGCACCCGCCGTACCGCCGTGAGAAAGGCATCCTGATCAGCCTCGGAAGGCACCATCACCAGGTACAGGCAGCCGCTGGAGGGGTTTCTCCGCACCATGGGGATGAACTCCTGCTCCCCCACGTCCATATACACCCCGATCATCGCGGAGACGTCATGGGCGATGGCCTGCATCTGCCCCAGATTGGCCAAGGTGGCCTTGGCGTTGGGACCACTGGGGATAATCTTGGCCGCCAAGCCCCGCTCCCGGTAAACGGCCCGGGCCGTTTCCAAACCCACGTTCATCATTACTGTCTCTTCGACCCTGAGCAGGGCCTGGTCAAATTGGATCTCCGCCAGTTCCACCCCGGCAATATCCCCCACCTTTTGCCCCTTCATGAGGCCGCTTAAAAGCCAGGTGGCCGCGGCCCCCACCAGGGCGCAGACAGCAGCCTTGCCCCACAGGGATCCAGGCCCCAGTTCAGCAGCTGCCGCCACCACCAGAGCCACCCAGATGGACAGGTAGTTGCGGGCTTCAAACACTCGGGCGATGCCTTCGATGTAGGCGGTGCCGCGCTTGACCAGCTCTGTGGCTTCCATGGCCCGGAGGGTTTCCCGCTCAACACTGCGCACCTCCCTGAACTGCGAAGCAGCCAGAATCAAGAAAGAAACCGCGGCCCACTCCTTGTCCAAAACCGCGGGCACCACCACTGCTCCAATGGCGGCACCGATGAAACCCACAAACAGGTGCACTGCCCAGCCTTGGGGGTAGCTGGGATACTGTCTGTAATCCCGGCGCAGCATGTAGAGGCGGGCTAAAAAGCCCGCCAAGGTGGCCAGGATCAAATTGGGGATGTGGCTCACCGGTCATCATCCGTCTCCGGATCCCTTTCCCCAAGGCCCGCTTCCCTGCGGAAAAAGCCTGCGAGGGACCCGATCTTCCCCCGGCTGATCAGGAGAAAGGCCCCGCCCACTGCCCCCACGATGAGCACCGTCCAAACCAGCGAACGGCTCGCTCCACCGCTGATCTGCTCCTCAGCCGCCTGTTTACTGCTGGGGGTAAGTCCTGCGGCAGCGGGGATCACCTTGGCGAAGAATTCCGCTGCCTGCTTGGCGTGATCCAGACGGTTGGTGTGGGCTCCGAACTCCAAGAGGATGGTTTTGGGGCCGAGATCTTGGTTGTAGTTGCCTTTCGCATCGAAGATTCCCTCGACCAGGCCCGGGTAGAGCTGATCCGCCACCGCCTTCAACCGTTTCGCGTATTCCAGGTTCGCTTCCCGGTTCTGGTTCTGCCGGCCCACCACCAGGCGCACCTTGGTTGCGGGGACACCCTCAACTTCCGTTTCATAGACTTCAGGCGGGGTGGCGTCCCTGTGGACGTCGATGAGGGTATCGGGCTCGTTTTGCAGCAGCTCCACCGCGGTGCGCCGGGAGCGTATGTAAGCCTGGCCGTCGTGGGGAATATGGCTGTTATCGGACCAGTACACGGTGAGCCCCTGCTCTTCTAAGCCGCTGGCCAGGGTCTTACCCACTTCCAGGACATCGCCCCGCCCATCATCCCGGGATTCAGTTCCGCTGGTGGGTACATAGGATTCATCGTTGTGGGTGTGGTAGATGCCCACCACACCTCCCCCTTCTTCGGCCTGGGCCACCTGTGCCCCCAGGAGTTCGCCGCTCACATCGGGCAGTTCCACCGTTTCCACAAACCGCACCAGCACTTCGTCCCCCTCGGTGCGCACCACGTCAAACAGGCGGTTGTCCCCGGCGATGTACTGATCGCCCGGATCCAGTTCCCTGGCGGTCATGGTGATCATTTCCCCGGATTCATCCCGGAGGGTGAAGTAGCCCCCATCCCTTCTTTCATCCGCCTTGGTAACCTCGGGGAAAGCGATGAGAAGGCAGAACGCCAGCAGGGCCAAAGCTAAGCGCATTCCCACTCTCACAGCTCTTCACCCCCCTCTTGCAGGCGCTCCCTGGTCTCGCCTACAAACTCAGCCAAGCCCACGGCGATCAGCCCGGAGACGATCAGGGCATCGAACACTCCGGCACCTCCCAAGACGACGCGGGTGGGCATGTTGGACAGAAGAGCCTGGGCGAAGTGGACCAAATCCACGGCAAAAAGCCCCAAAACGCCCGCGATGAAGGAGGCCCTGCGGGAGCGGCCTGCTAAGTAGCCTACAATGCCTGCAACGATGCTGAACAGCCACAGGGGATCGATGAAGAGGTAG
Source organism: Candidatus Darwinibacter acetoxidans (assembly GCF_041936445.1). Classification (NCBI taxonomy): domain Bacteria; kingdom Bacillati; phylum Bacillota; class Clostridia; order Candidatus Darwinibacteriales; family Candidatus Darwinibacteriaceae; genus Candidatus Darwinibacter; species Candidatus Darwinibacter acetoxidans. The sequence continues at coordinate 77,460 of NZ_JBHGXH010000045.1, forward strand.
GGGCTGGAGGGGTCAAAGTCGGTGAACTGGCTTATCCCATAGACCACCCCGCCGGTCACTAATGCGGCCACAAGGGAGCGCACCCTCTCCCGGGCCGTATCTGCCCGAATCAGCAGATAGACCACCAGGCCCAGGGGAACTAAGCCGCCGCCCAGGTTGATGCCCACCGTGGTGCGGCCGGTGCGCAGCGGCAGGGTGATGAAGCTTCCTCCGATCATTAAGGCGATGGCAATCAGTGCCTGGGTATCTGTTAGGCGCATGCGGTCCAGCAGGCGCTGGCCGACGCCGAAATAGATCAAGGCGGCCACCACCAAAAGCAGGACAGTTCCCACGGGCATGCAGATCCCTCCCCGGTTGTTTGAAACGCCTGCCTCTAGTGTTCCCTGCTGAAGGTAGTGTATCCATAAAAAAATCCTGCAGGCTTCAGCCTACAGGATTTTGCGAGCTTGAGTTACTGCAGCAGATCGTCTTTGAACAGATCCCCAAACATGTCGCCAATATTGGTTGTCAGTTCCTGATCGCTGCTTTCCATCACACTGGGTTGGGCCTGTTTGGCCTTGGGCTGGGGCTGCGGCTTGGGCTCCAGCTCCTTAATGCTCAGGCCAATGCGGCGGGCCTCGGGATCTACACTGATCACCTTGACCTCCACCTGATCGCCCGACTTAACCACATCTTCGGCCTTGGCCACATGTTTGTGGGAGAGCTCGCTGATGTGGACCAGCCCTTCAATGCCGTCCTCCAGTTTGACGAAGGCACCGAAGTCAACCACCCTGGTGACTTCCCCACTTACTTTTTGGCCAACCGCGTAGCGCTCGCCCACGGTGGTCCAGGGATCAGGAATGGTCTGCTTCAAGCCGAGAGAGATGCGCTCCCTTTCCTTGTCCACGCCCAAGACCATGACCGTGATCTCATCGCCTTCAGCAACCACGTCGGAAGGATGATTTACCCTGCTGTAGGCCATCTCAGACACATGCAGCAGTCCTTCCACGCCGTCGCCGATATCCACAAAGGCACCGAAGTCGGTCAGCCGGCGGACGACACCTGGAATCTTCATGCCAGGTTCCAGGGTGGCAAAGGCCTTTTCCTTGGCCCGGGCATGCCGCTCTTCCAGTACTACCTTGTGGGAGAAGACCACGTTGTTCTTGGAGCGGTCCAGCTCGATGATCTTAAGCTCCAGGGTCTGGCCAACGTATTTCTCTAGATTATTCTCAAAACCGCGGGAAACATGACTAGCAGGGATAAAGCCACGTACGCCCACGTTGACCAACAGACCGCCCTTGACAACCTGAATGACCTTAGCTTCCAGGGTTTCCCCTGTTTCGTAAAGCTTCTCTAGCCTTTCCCAAGACAGGTCGGCATCGGCCCGTCTCTTGGAAAGAATCACGTTGCCTTCGGTGTCATCCACCTTCAAGACCTTAACGTGAATCTCATCGCCCACGCTCACGATGTCCTCAGGATTGGCATTGGCGATGAAGCTGAGTTCGCTTAGGGGAATGCGTCCTTCAGATTTATAGTCGATGTCCACCAGGACCTCATCACTGGAAATCTGCACCACTTTACCCTGGATGATGGCTCCGGGAGTGGGCATCTGGACATCATATTCGCTCATCTGGACTTCATTTAGCTTCGCCTCTTCAGGTGCGGCTTCGCCTGGTTGTTCAGCCTCTGCCGCTGCGGAGGCCGTAGGTTCCGCTGCCTCCTCCTGCGCCGGCTCCACTGCTTCCTCCTGGGAAGAAGGCTCTGTGGCCTCTTCGGTGACCTCTGCCGCCGCTTCCGCTGCTGCAGCCGGTTCTGGTGTGGTTTCCTCGGGCTGTGCTTCCACTGGTTGTGCTGTGGATGCTTCCAGCTCTGCTTCGACAGGTTGTACTGTCTCTTCCATGGTTTCTGTCCCTTTCTCTTCACTAAATTCGCTCATTCTTGCAAGTACCCCCTCAATTAACCAATCTGGAGTAGAGGCTCCGGCCGTCACCCCAGCCCGTCGCACGCCAGCAAACCACTGGCGCCGCAACTCATCTGGTGTTTCTATATGATACGTGACCGTCCCCTGCTCCTCACATATCTCCGCCAATCGCCTTGTATTGGCGCTGTTTCGACCTCCAATAACAATCATAACATCCACTTTGGCGGCCAATTCCTGTGCCGACGTCTGCCGCTGTTCGGTAGCAATACAGATGGTATCAAAGGCTTTCAGGTCCTCCACTTTCCCAACCAGTTCCTCGACGCAAGCTTGGAAGTTTTGGACTGATTGAGTTGTTTGTGCTATAACACCGACGCGACTTGCTATCGGCAGCTTGCGGATCTCTTGAGGGTTACTTACAACTAGTGCAGTTTCACCGGCATAACCCAAAACGGCTTGTACTTCTGGATGAAACCTGTCACCGACAATAATGACTTGATACCCTTCTTCGCTCAACTGTTTAGCCCACCGCATGGACTTCTGGACAAAAGGACAAGTGGCATCAACCACCTGGAAGTTCCGTGCTTTCAGCTCTTCCATTACCTGCGGTGCAACACCATGACAGCGGACAATGACTACTCCTGAACTGGCGTCTCCAGGCCGGTCCATAACTCTTATGCCATCGGCCTCGAGCTGGGCCACAACCTGGGGGTTATGAATAAGTGGACCTAGAGTGTGTATTGGAGTGGCCGGGTCGACTTCTTTGCGAGTCTTGGTGGTCAAGTCTAAGGCTCGCTTGACCCCAAAGCAGAAGCCTGCGGCATCTGCCAATACTATTTCCACCCTTCCCCCTCCCTTATTATGCCTCCGAAACAGGGACTCTAAACAAGCGTCCCTGATTGTATTTCTCTGCTCCCTTGATTATTCCTGCTTAATAGGTAACTAAATTCGGCGGAAATCGCTTTTGTTCCTTCCAAAACATCAGCTTTTGTCGCCCGGCGGGGGCCACCCAGGTCAATGGGGCGGCCGAAGACCACCCGCACAGGCTGGCGCAGCTTGAAGGGCTTAAAACCAGAGATCACCACGGGAATGATGGGCGCGCCGGTCTTGATGGCAATCAGGCTGGCTCCCCCCTGCAGGGGCAGGTGATCCTCGGCAGTGGTGTTGCGGGTGCCTTCGGGGAAGATGCCCAGCACATGACCTGCCTTGACCCTGTCCTGCGCGGTGCGGATGGCCTCCCTGTCCGCCAGCCCCCGCCGCACGGGAAAGCCATGCAGGCGCGTGAACAGAAAACGCAGAACGGGATTTCTAAACAGCTCCACTTTGCCCATGAAATGAACGGGCCTGGGCACAACAACGGCGATGGCCACAGGATCCATCATGGTGGTATGAGTTCCGGCAATAATGGCCCCGCCCTGCTTGGGGACATGCTCCAACCCCGAGACCTCCAGCCCGCAGAGCAGGAGTAGCATCAGGCGCGCGATAGCCCGTAGGACCATATACATCCTATGCTTCCCCCTTGATGATGGCCAGCACCCGAGCAACCACTTCCTCGATGTTCAGGTGGGTGGTATCCACCTCCACGGCGTCCTCAGCTTTCCTCAAGGGTGAAATGGCGCGCGTGGAATCGAAGTGATCCCGCTGGCGGATCTGCTCCGCCAGTTCCTGGAGATCAACATCGTGCCCATTGCGCCGCAGTTCCCTTAGACGCCGCCGGGCCCTTTCCTCCACGCTGGCATGGAGGAAGATCTTCCAATCGGCATCGGGCATGACCACCGTCCCGATATCCCGTCCATCCATAACAATACAGCCCCGCCGTGCGATTTCCTTCTGCAGGGCCACAATGAAATCTCTAACCTTCTTGTGGCTGGAAACCAAAGACACATAGGCATTGACCTCGGGCCGGCGGATCAGGTCAGTGACATCCTGGCCATCCAGGTAAACCCGGTTGCCTTTGGTCTCCTCATCAAACACGATCTCCAAATCCACCGAGGTGGCCACCCTCAAAAGCGCTTCCTCATCTGTACAGGGGACGCCGCGCTCTAAAGCGGCCAGGGTCAGGGCGCGGTACATGGCACCTGTGTCCAAATAGCGCAGCCCTAAGCGTTTGGCCACCAAGCGGGCGATGGTGCTCTTGCCCGCCCCTGCCGGGCCATCTATAGCAATCTTCACGACTTACAGTCACCTCTCCTCAGCGCACTGCCATGGGGAGCTTAGGTCAGGTTAACACCATGCGCGGCGCAAAAACCGGTGGAAAACGCCGCCTGGAGGTTGAAACCGCCCGTCACTCCATGCACGTCCAGTACTTCTCCGCAGAAAGACAGCCCCTTCACTTTCTTCGACTCCATGGTGCGCGGATCCACTTCCCGCACATCAACTCCGCCCGCGGTGACGATGCCCGCGGCAATGGGCAGCGTCCTGGTGATGGTGAGGGGCAGGCCCTTGAGCAGCCCCCGCAGCCTAGCCCGCTCCTCTTTGGTGATCTGGTGGCACGGTTTTTCCGGATCGATGCCGGAAAGCTCCACCATCACAGGGATCAAACCCTTGGGAAGCAGCGCCTTCAGGGCATTTTTAAACTGCTTGCGGGCAAAACGCTCGAAATCCCGCAGCAGTCTCTGATCCAGCTGCTCATGGCTGAGGGCGGGTTTTAGGTCGATCCAGGCCTTGAGCTTGCCGGTGCTGGCCTTGAGCCAAAGGCCGATCTGCTCACTGGCGGTGAGCACAATGGGCCCTGTTAAGCCAAAGTGGGCAAACATTAATTCGCCAAAGAATCGCGCTCTTCCTCCTTGGGGGTTTTCCACCTGGAACTCCACATTCCTAAGGCTCAGACCCGCCAGCTCCGGGGCCCACTGCTCTTCCACCTTGATGGGCACCAGGGCCGGCCTGGGCTCTACGATGGTGTGGCCTAAGCTGCGGGCAAAAAGCAGCCCATCCCCGGTGGAACCGGTTCCCGGATAGCTCAAGCCACCTGTGGCCACGATCACTGCGGAGGCAGCAAACACTCTCTCTTGGCCGCCGTGGACGGCCACCACCCGGCCAACACCGCCTGAGGGCAAGAGCTCTATGCTAACCACCTTGTGCCCGAGGTAGATCTGGGCACCATTGCTGCGGGCAAAGCGCTCCAGGGCATCTGCCACTTCGTGGGCGTTGTCGGAGACTGGGAACACCCGCTGCCCCCTCTCCACCTTGAGCTCCACGCCCAGCCCAGCAAAGAAATCCATACAGTCCCGATTGGAAAAGCGGTGTAGAGCACTGTACAAAAACCTGCCGTTCCCGGGATATTGGGCAATGAAGTCCTCCAGGGGCATGTTGTTGGTGAGATTGCAGCGGCCTTTACCGGAAATGCGCAGCTTACAGGCGGTTCGGGGCATTTTCTCCAGAACATGAACCCGGGCACCCCTCTGGGCCAAGAAACCTGCGGCGATGAGCCCTGAGGCCCCCGCACCAATGACCACAACGGGGCCGCTCATAGTCCCACCGCCCTCAGCAGCTGCTGGATCTCCTGGGGGCGCAGGACGCGGTACTTCCCGGCGGCCAAGCCCCCAAGGGTAAGAGGGCCCATGGCTTCCCGGACTAAACGGAGCACTTCATGCCCCACCGCTGCGCACATGCGCCTGACCTGCCGGTTGCGCCCCTCCCGGATGGTGATCTTCAGCACCGAGCTGTCGCCGCTGGCCTGCAGGAGCTCCACCTCCGCGGGCGCCGTGGGGCCATCTTCCAGGACGATGCCCCTGGCCAGGCGGTCGATGGCCTGGGGCGTCACCTGACCCCGCACCTGCACCCTGTAGGTTTTCGGCAGCTGGAACTTGGGATGCATTACCCGGAAAGCGAGCTCACCGTCGTTGGTGAGCAGTACCAGGCCCTCTGAATCATAGTCCAGGCGGCCTACGGGATAAACCCGTTCCTGCACCGAAACCAGATCCAGCACACTGGGGCGTCCAAACTGATCCCGGCTGGTGGTCACATAGCCCCGGGGTTTATGCAGGATGATATAGCGTTTTGGTTCACGGGCACCTAGGGGCCTGCCGTCCACGAGGATTTCGTCTTTTTCCGGATCGACCCTCTGACCTAAAACGGCTGGCTTGCCGTTCACCAGCACCCGGTTGTTTTTGATCAGCTCTTCGCAGGCCCGGCGGGAGCCAATTCCAGCTTGGGCCATGACTTTCTGCAGCCGCTCCACCGCCGACTCCCCTTTCAGTCCAATAATACCCAAGTTTAGGGCAAACAGCAAGAAAAAAGAGGGCTCCGACCTGGAACCCTCCGCTTGGGATATTTGCCGTTAGACCTTGTAAGTTGTGCGCACTACTCCATCGGTGGTGCGCTCACCTTGCACCATGCCCTGAATGCGGTCGAGAAGCTGGGGTACCGCATCGATCAGGCGGTCGTAGATGGCCGACTGGCTCACAGGCAGAAGCCGCACGCTCTCCCGGCTCACCACTAAAAAGGCCACCGGGTTGAGGGCAATGCCGGCGCCGCTTCCTCCCCCAAAGGGATGGTGTTCCTCACTTCCTTTCCCGCCGGCAGTGGCAAACTCACTGCCGCCTGCGGCAAACCCGAAGCTTACCCTGCTGACCGGAACGATCACCGCCCCATCGGGCGTTTCCACCGGATCACCGAGGATGGTATTCACATCCACCATAGTCTTGAGGCTTTCCATGGCAGTCTGCATGAGTCCTTCAATGGGATGTCTGTTGGTCATAACTCCGCTCCTTTAGCCCTTAGTTCTTGCCTGCCGGGGTAAGGCTGCTCGTTTCAACTCGTTGACTATAATCTGACCAAGTCGAAAGCGGAATATGCAGTGGAGGTAAAGCCGCAGGCGAACCTGCTCGTACTCGGGCTGGACGGAAACTTGGGGAGGAGATTTCAGCCGGCCGGTGGCGCCCAGTCCCGCGAAAAAGGGGCCGAGGACGCTCCAGAGCCCACCGCAGCCCAAAGCGCTGAGGAAAGGGTCACCTGTACCACAGATTGCCTGCAGGTCAAAGAGCTCCACTCGCTGCACAAAGCTATCCAGCAGGCGCAGGCCCAGCTTAAGACCCTGCCAAATCTGCCGTGGGGTCTGCAGCCCGCGCCGGCGCACCAGCTGTCCCACTCGGGCCAGAAGCCTCTGGGGAACGGTGAAGGACAGCCCCGCAGCCCCGAATCTGATTCTGGAGCGCACACTACCTTGATCCAGGCTGAACTCCAGATCCACCTGAAAAGCTGCGGTGAGGAGCAAGATGATCAGCAGCAAAAAAAGACTGAGCAGCATGGGGCCACCTCCACTCAGTCTTAATCTGCCATCATTTTCATTCACCTATGCTTTTCAGGGGAAGCTCGTCGAGGCTGCGCAGACCAAAATGCTCCAGAAATCGCTCGGTAACTCCATAGAGGATGGGTCTACCTGGGCCTTCTTTGCGGCCCACTTCGCAGATGAGCCCCCGCTCCAGCAGGCTGTTCAGGGCACTGTCCGAGCGCACGCCGCGAATCTGCTCGATCTCCGCCCTGGTGATGGGCTGTTCGTAGGCGATGATGGCCAGCGTTTCCGTGGCCGCCGTGGAAAGGGGGGCATGGATCACGGGCCTGCCCAGCTTCTCAATCCAGGGAGCAAGTTCCGGCTTGGTCACCAGCTGGTAGCCCCCGGCCACCATGCGGATGGTGAGCGCCCGGGGCCCGTAGTCTTTGCGGATCTCCTCCACCAGTGCCTCCACCGTGGCTGGATCCAGCTCGATGATTTCGGCAATTTCCTGGGCACTGAGGGGACGCTCCGCGGCAAAGATCAGCCCTTCCACGATGACTTTTGCCTCTGCCAGCGTCATGTGTTGACCTCCACTTCCCAAAGGTAGGGTTGAATGCTGATTTCCCCGAACAAACCCGTCTGCACCACCCGGATTTCGCCCAGGCGCACCAGTTCTAAGATGGCCAGCAAAGTGCCCACAACTTCGCTGGGAGTTGACTCCTCCAAAAGGTCGCGAAAACCAATTCGGGGCTTGCCCACAAGCCTCAGGCGTACGAGAGCGATGCGCTCCTGCAGCGAGATGCGGGAATACACCTCGTGCACCGGGGGCTCCTTGACCCGCTCACTGAGGAGCTGCTCATAGGCAGCCCGCAGGTCGTCCACGGTTAAGTCCCCCACCGGCCGGGTATAGATGGGCGTGAGGTTGTACCGCTGCAGGGGCTGGCCTTTGGTGTAAAAGCGCACAGCCTCGCCATAGCGGGCCTTGAGAAACTCCGCCGCTTCCTTGAAGAACTTATAGCGCAGCAGCTGTTCAACCAGTTCTCGGCGGGGATCCTCCGGTTCTGCGTCCCCATCCTCTTCCACCGGCTCCTGGGGCAGGAGCAGCCGCGACTTGAGGCGGATCAAGGTGGCAGCCATGACCAAGAACTCACCGGCAATGGCCAGATCCTTCTCCTGCAGGGAATACAGATACTCCAGGTACTGCTCGGCGATGGTGGCAATGGGAATATCCCAGATATCCACCTCGTTCTTAGCAATGAGATCCAGGAGGAGGTCAAAGGGACCCTGGTAGACCTCCAGTTTCACCACATAGCCCATGGCAGCGCCACCTAAAGGGATAAACGCATCAAGAGCTGGGACAAAACGCGATAGATCGGACTGATGATCCAAGTGGCCCTGCCGGAGATGAGCAGTACAGCCAAAAGCACAGGCCCATAACGGGCCAGCTGAGCGTACCTATAAGACGCCTTCGGCGGCAGCAGCCCCGCGACAATGTGGGATCCGTCCAGGGGTGGAATAGGTATGAGGTTGAAGGCGGCAAGGTTCAGATTTACATTAACGTTGATCAGCAGAAACACCATGAGGGTGTTGGAAAAGCTGGTATACGGTAGCCGAGGCGCGGCCAGCCTGAGCACATTGTAGAAAAACCAGCCCAAGAGCACGTTAGCCATGGGGCCTGCTAAAGACACCAGCAGGGTACCCTGGCGCCGATTCTTGAAATATTGGGAGTTGATCATTACCGGCTTCGCCCAGCCGATGCGGAAGAGGACGAGCATGATTGTGCCCAGGGGATCCAGATGGGCCAAGGGGTTCAGTGTTAAGCGCCCCTGGTACTTGGGTGTTGGGTCGCCAAGCTTGTAGGCCACATAGCCATGCCCGAGCTCATGGAAGGAGATGGCAAGAAGAATGGCTGGTACCGCCAGGATGATCTGTTCGAGACTCGGCATCGAGAAAACCTCCCAGTTATCCACTCCCCTTCATAGTAGCACAAAAAGGGGATTCCTGCCAGATAGGGCCCGAACTTAGCTCAACTGCTCTGCTCAGCCCGGCCCTGCCGTCCGCAGCGCGCTCCCCAGCTGGCCAGGAAGATTCCCTCGCGCCAAATTTCAGAGATCTCGCAGGCGTTGGGACAGCCCCGGCACTGGTAGCTGCGGGTGTTGACTTCGCTCTGGAGGATCTTCTCGAAACCGCAAAAACGCGTCTTGGCCGCCGCCTGTAGGGATTCCTTAACTAAAAGGGCAATGCCCAGGGCCCCCATCACATCGTAATGCTCCGGGACGCACACTTCGTACCCCAAAGCCTCTTCCAGGAAGCGGCGCATGCCGGCATTGGCCGCCACCCCTCCCTGGAAAAACACGGTGGGGCGCAGCTCTTTTCCTTTGGCGAGACTGGAGAGAAAGTTGCGCACCATGGCCGCGCACAATCCCGCCACGATATCCGCCAGATCTACGCCCAGCTGCTGTTTATGCACCATGTCCGATTCGGCAAAAACGGTGCAGCGGCCGGCAATGCGCACGGGATTCTTGCTGCGCAGGGCCAGGGCGCCAAACTCATCGATGGGAATGCCCAGCCGATGGGCCTGCTGATCCAGAAAGGAGCCGGTACCCGCGGCACACACGTTGTTCATGGCAAAATCCACCACCACCCCATCCCTCAGGATGATCAATTTGGAGTCCTGGCCCCCGATCTCCACGATGGTGGCCACGGTACTGTCGCAGCTCAGTGCCGCCGCGGCATGGGCCGTGATCTCGTTTTTCACCAGATCGGCTCCCAGCACCACCCCCGCCAGTTCCCGGCCGCTGCCGGTGGTACCCACTCCCCGGATCTCCCAATCACCTGCCTCCTTCAGCAGGCTCAAGCCGGTTTTCAAGGCGGTCAGCGGCGCGCCTTGGGTCCGCAGGTACTGCTTCCAAACCACCGCCGCACCTGGCGCCTGGGCATCCAACAGCACGAAATTGGTGCTCACGCTGCCCACATCAACTCCGAGATACACTGCTCTGCCTGTGCCCAAGGCTCCCCACTCTCCTCCCCACCAAATCCACAAAGGCCTCCAACCTGGTTTGGAAGCCCGCTTCCGCCGTATGCTCATCAACCACCAAGGACAGCACGGGGATCCCCTGTTCCCTGCTGAGGCCCGGCAGAATTCCCCTGGCCACAATCTCGGGCATGCAGGATAGGGGAAGGATGTGGATGATGCCGTCCAGGTTCTGCCTGGCCAAAGCCACGCTGCGGGCGATGCTTTCTAAACCGTGGCCGCCGATGAAACCCCGCAGGTAGCCGGCGGCCAAACGCCTAAGTGGTGCCAGGCTGGAAAGGCCCGCCGCTTTTTTGAAGATGTGGTTGGTCACCCACTCCACCAAGCTGATGGTGCGCACCACTTCCACGCCCAGGTAACCCAAGCGCTCCTCCAGGCGTAGATTGGCAAAGGGCTCCACCACCGTATAGATCTCCCCCACGATCCCGAGGCGCAGGGGCTGGTTCCGTTCACGGCCCGCAAGCTGTGGGAGGTCCCGGCGCGCCGCCTGTCGGAGCTCTTCCACCTCTGCTGCCGTCTCGGCGGCACGCAAACGTTCCAGCTGCTCCTGGAGATACTCCGTGGCGGCACCGGGCCGCATCTCCCTGGGCCGTACCTTGAGGGCAAGGCCTTCCAGCTCTTCCACCGCCTTGAGCTTAGCCCAGCTGAGACCCGCGCCCCGGGCCAAGGAACTGAACCTCGTGGGGGCGATGAGCTTGCGCAGGTTAGCTGCGTAAGGGGCATAGGGCCGCCGGGGCACTTCGAGGGTGATGAACTCCACCTCCCGGCCCAGGGCCTGCAGCAGCAGCCGCTGAATCTCGGCGTAGTAGCCCAAACGGCAGGGGCCCCAACCGCCGATCATGAGCACCGCCTCCGCCCCTTGGGCCATTCCCTCCAGCATGTTCCCTAGGGCGATTTTGAAGGGCAGGCAGACCTCCGCCGGACTGTGAAAACTGCCAAGCTCCAAAGTCCTGCGGCTGCTGGGCGGCGGGGTGACCGGTTCATGGCCCAGCCCCCGCAGAAAGGCTTCCACAGCTATGTACACATTTCCCATGTGGGGAAAGGTGATCTTCATCCGCTCCTTTTCCTTTCCAGAAGGTCACAAAAGGCCTCCAGCCGGGTGAACAGGCCCACGGGGCTTGTGTGCTCGTCCACATGGAGCTCCAAGTGGGGGATCCTTGTCCCCGTGAGGCTGGTAATCAGAACGCCCTGCATGGCCTCTGCCCCGCAGCCAAAGGGGGAGATGGTCACCACCCCGTCCAGCTGGGGTACAGCATGCGCCAACGCGCCCAGGGACCGGCGGGTACAGGTCCAGTAGGGACGCTTGCGGAGAAGGCTGCAGGCTGCGGCGGTGGTGGCATCGGAAAAATCGGCGGGGCACAGCACTTCCGCCCCCAAGTCCCGCAGCTTCTCCCGGAGATTTCCGTTGAGGTAAGGGTCATCAGTGAGATAGCGCGGACCGAGGAGCAGTAAGCGAAAGCGCCCTGGGGAGCTTACGGCCTGATAGGCCCTTTCCCACGTCCGCTGGGCCCTTACGGCCTTACGCCAGGCCCTGAGCACTGGGGAGGGCCTTGCCCACTGGAGCCCGAAGTGCAGATATTGCAGGGTCAGCTGGTGGATGCCCCGCCGGGCATCCAGCACAGGTGTGAGCAGCCGCACTGAGGGAGGGACATACTGCTTGACCAGATCAGGCAGCCCCAGGAGCACGGAGCAGGTCCATTCCTTGGGGAAAAGGCTGACCACCTGGGGTACAAACAGCAGGCTGAGTCCCTGCTGGACCAGGAACTGCACATGCCCCACATAGGCCTTCAAGGGCAGGCAGGCGCAGTCCACGCAGGAGGCCAGGCCCAGTTCCAATAGCTCCTGATTGGTCCAGGGCGAGCTGACCACCTGAAAACCCAGTTCAGCCAAGTAAGTCTGCCACAGGGGGTAGTAGTGGAAATAGTAAAAGGCACGGGGAATCCCAACCTGTCTGATGGCGGCTACCTCCTTGGGCGATCCCTTTTCTGGGCCCGCAGATCTTGGGGCTGGGTAAGGCGGGGCCGTACCGCCACCTGGGGGATGGGATAGCGGAACAGCACCCTGAGCAGAGCCGGACCGTCAAAGGGAACCAAAGGCCACAGATAAGGGATACCGAAAGATTTGGTCAAGCCCATGGTGAGCAGCGTAACCAAGAGCCCTGCGCCCAGGCCCCACCACCCGCCCACCACCGCGCCCAAGAAAAGGACGTAGCGAAAGAGCCGCAGGGCGTTGCTCAGCTCAATGCTGGGCGTGGCAAAACCGCAGATGGCGGTGATGGCCGTGTAGAGGATGGCTTCTCCGGTAAACAGGCCGATGGACACGGCCAAATCGCCGAGGATAATGGCTCCCACTATACCTAAAGAAGTGGCCAGGGAATCGGGGGTGTGGATCAGGGCCATGCGGATCAGATCCAAGCCCACTTCCAGCAGCAAAAGCTGCAGCCACAAGGCCAAACGCCCCGGATCCTTCGGCCCGATAAAGGAGATCCAGGGAGGCAGGTTGCGGCTCACCGCCAGGGTGTACCAGAGGGGCAGCAGGATCAAAGAACCGATAATCCCAGCGGTGCGGATCCAGCGCAGGTAAGTCCCCACCGGAGGATTTTGAAAATACTCCTCCGCGTGCTGCGTGAAGTGCCACAGGGTTACCGGTACGATCAAGGCAAAGGGAGTGGTATCCACGATGATCACCACATGGCCTTCCAAAAGGTGGGCCGCGGCCACATCGGGCCGCTCGGTATAGCGGGTTACCGGGAGGGGGTTGAACACGGTGCCCAGAATGTACTCCTCCAGGTTTTTGCCGCCCATGGGAATTGCATCGCGGTCGATGGCCTCAATCCTGCTTTTCACCTCGTTGACCAGGCTGGGGTCGGCCACATCTTCGATATAACCCACCATTACATCCGTTTTGGAGCGGCGCCCCACCTGCAGGGCCTCAAAGCGCAGCTGGGGATCGCGGATCCGACGCCTGATCAAGTTGATGTTGAACAGGGCAGTCTCCACAAACCCATCCCGGGAACCCCGGGTCACCTTCTCCAGGGTGGGTTCTTCCGAACCCCTCACCACGTACTGCCGCACATCCAGCACCACAACTTCCTGGACGCCATCGATGAGCAGCAGCATGGCACCGGAAAGGACCTGGTCCATGGCGGCCTCTAAACTGTCGGCCATACTCATTTCGAAGTAGGGTATCACATTCTCTAGATCCTGCTGGAGGGCGGCGAGGGTGACCCCCATCCGGGGCACCGCCTGCAGGGCCCTGAGGATATGGATCACCGCTTCGTCCTGGATAAAACCATCAAAAAAGATCAAACAGGCCTGTTTGTGGGCCACCCGCAGCCTGCGGAAGACCAGATCGAAGGTAACCCCGTACCCGAGTTCCTCCTTGAGCACCTCCAGGTTCTCTTCGAGCTTCTTGGACACGGCAAACCGAGCCTTGGGCATACCATCACTCCCTAAAAAAACCGCCCCTGACCGGAGCGGAGCTCCACGGGGCGAGGCAGTGGGAAATGTGCCTCAGCGTATGGTGGTGGGCACGAAAAGATCAATGATACCGATGACAAAAGCTGCCAGCAGAGCTCCGATCACCGAAACCTCCATACCCGGAACGATGAACTGCGCGGCCCAGATGATCACCGCCGAAACCAAAAAGCCCACGATCCCCCTGCTGTAGGGAGAGACAGCTCGACCCAGCAGGCTTTCCACAACCCAGCCCAAAACGGCGATGACCACCGCTGCAAACAGGGCATGGAAGAAGGAGAGGGCTCTAAAGCCGGGAAGGATAAAACCCACCAACATGAGCACCAAAGCGGAAACGATAAAACGTATAACAGCACCCATCCAATCCATCTCCTGTCACCCATTTCTTGATTTGCTGAGGGTAGTATAACCAAAAAACGGCTTAGTTATCCTAAGCCGCTTCCATCCGCTTTAGTTTTCCACTGCAAAGGCCACGTGCACATTGGCGCGATAGCCGACTATTTCACCTTGTTCATCCACCTTGCCGGACCAGTTAAGCACTTCAACGCCGGTAATACCCCGCAGGGTCTTGCTGGCCTGCTTCACTGCAACCTGGACAGCATCTTCCCAACTCTGATCCGACTCACCCACAAGCTCGATTACCTTGACCACATGACTTGCCAACGGTAAGCCCCCTTTTTTCCTGTAGCATAACCCCGGGGCAGGGGTTTTAACCAAGGACCTCCCGGCAGAGGCGCAGCAAATTACCGCCCATCACTTTCTCGATGACCGCTGCACCAAATCCCCTCTTCTCCAGAAGCCCGATCAGCTTTGGAATCTGATTGTAGGTTTCCAGCCCCTCAGGAACCTGGCTGATGCCGTCGAAATCCGAGCCCAGGGCGGGGCAGTCCTCACCGCCCACCTGGAGCAGATAGGCGATCTGCTCCACCACATGTTCGCTGGTGGCCTGGGCCGAAGGTTCCAAAAAAGCGGCACAGAAATTGACGCCGATCGCTCCCCCCCGATCCGCCAAAGCCCGGATCTGCTGATCAGTGAGATTGCGGGGATGGGGACACAGGGCGTGGGCGTTGGAATGGGAGGCCAGGACCGGATCTGTGCTTACCTCCAGAACATCCCAGAACCCAGGCTCATTGAGGTGGGACACGTCCACCAGCATGCCTAGGCTGTTCATCTCCTCCACCACTTCCCGCCCGAATCTGCTCAGGCCTCCCCCTTGGGGACCCTCCCACTGGCCCGCGGCCAGATCATTGCGGAAATTCCAGGTCAAGGTCAAAAGCCGCACCCCCAGCCGGTAAAAGAGGCGGAGCATGGAGAGCTTCCCCTCCAGCGCCTCCCCGCCTTCGATGGCCAAGAGGCAGGCGGTGCGGCCTTGGGCGGTTGCTTGAATGATCTCCTCCGCCGACCCGGCGAAGGCTAAAGCCTCTGGGTAGGCAGCTAGAGTCTCCCAGAAGAGGTCGATCATTTCCATGGTCCGGTGCAGAGCTAACCCGTGGTAGTACTGGGGATCGACAAAGGCCGCAAAAAACTGGGCCCGCGCTCCTGCTTGCAGATCTTCCAGTTTAACATGGCCCTGGGCATCCTCCAGTTTCTCACCCCGGGTCAGAAGGCGCGACAAGGTATCGATATGGGCATCAAAAATGAACACTGTCTCAGCCTCCCAGCTTCAGCCTAGTAAAAGAGCCCACCCCTGTGGGATGGGCTGTCCGTCGCTTTTACTTCTTGCGCCGCTATCTTGGTTCCACAATCAGTTTGATGGCAGTTCTTTCTTCGTTGTCAATTATGACGTCGGTGAACGCCGGAATGCACACTAGGTCCACTCCGCTAGGGGCCACAAAACCTCTGGCAATAGCCACCGCTTTTACTGCCTGGTTCAAGGCACCCGCGCCGATGGCCTGAATCTCCGCGCGGCCTTCTTCGCGCACCTTCCCAGCGAGCGCACCGGCGACTTTGTTGGGGGTGGAGTGTGCCGACACTTTCAATACTTCCATGTTCGTGTGACCTCCTTAGGTGAAAGCGCTACTACTTACGTGGTATCCTCAAATATCTTATTAGATATATACTGGGAAAATCCTCCTATTATACGCATTTATTGAAGATTCAGGCGCAAAATTCCTTCTGCCAGTCCGTTTTCAGTTAACGAAATCACAACGCCGTTCAAGGCTGCGGGCCCCTTGGCCACGGCAAACCGCGCGGGCAGCTGGGTTAAGAACTTGTTGATCACAATCTGGGGATCCACCCCCAAGACGCTGTGGATGGGCCCGCACATGCCCAGGTCCGTTATGTAAGCGGTACCCTGCGGCAGGATCTGCTCGTCCGCGGTGGGAACGTGGGTATGCGTACCCACAACCGCGCTCACCCTCCCGTCAAGATAGTGAGCCAGGGCGATTTTTTCCGAAGTCGCTTCCCCATGGAAATCGATGATCACATGGGTTACCTCCGGGGGCAGGGAGGCCAAAATCTGGTCGGCTGTACGGAAGGGACAGTCATAGTCGCCCATGAACACCCGCCCCATGAGGCTGACCACCGCTACAACAGCACCCTGACAGCGGTGCAGGTAAACGGAGTTCCCAGGGACCTGCGGCGGATAGTTGGCCGGGCGCAAAATGCGGGGATCTTCGCCGATGTAGGCGTACATCTCTTTCTGATCCCAGATGTGGTTGCCGCTGGTGAGCACATGGATACCCAGGGCAAACAGCTCTTCCGCCACCTTGCGGGTGAGCCCGAAACCACCCGCGGCATTCTCGCCGTTGGCCACGATCAAGACGGGTTTATACTGCTCCACCAATTCTGGCAGGTACTCCGCGACGATCCGCCGCCCGGGGCGGCCGTAGATGTCGCCTAAGATAAGTACATTCATCGCCTATCCACCCCCCAAATGGTGCTGTACACCAGTACCCTGCCATTTTCCCTGAATCCTGTTAGGCGTTCCGGTCCCACTTCCCCCCGTTCATTGAGGAGGGCCTCGATGAGCAGATCCTGCTCGAAGGCATCCTCTTCAACCATCGCGGGCCCGTCCTGAACCAGGCATTCGCCGTAATAGTCCCGAAACAGCTCCACGATGAGCTTCAACTCCGCCAGGGAGATGTTTGCCAGGTCACGGGTGACTTCCACCACGGTGAGCTGTCCGTTCTCCTTTTGGCTCAGCACCGCCTCCGGGGACCCTTTTCTCCTGAGCCTGTGGAACAAAGCCAAATGCGCCTGGAAGCGCCTGGCAAAATCCTCGAAGTCCTGCTCAGCCCCTCTAATCAGAAAGACCAAACGCAGCGTCCCCGTCTCAGGTTCACAGTGGATGGTTCCTATGGCTGGAAAACGTACTAGAATGGCAATGAGTAGATCTACCTGAGTGCCGCCGATGTCCAAGCTCTCTCCTCCATTTTCCCCTCAACATCTGGAAAAATAGAACCAGGCAGCTGCCTGGTCCTATTTGGCATACTCCACCGCGCGGGTTTCGCGAATCACGGTCACCTTAATCTGACCCGGGTATTCCAGCTCAGACTCGATCTTCTTCACAATTTCCCGGCTCAACTGAACCGCAGAAGCATCACTGACCCGCTCGGGTTTCACAATGATCCGCACTTCCCGGCCTGCCTGAATCGCGTAGGACTTCTCCACCCCATCGAAGGAAGAGGAGATCTCCTCCAGCTTCTGCAGGCGCTTGATGTAGCTTTCCAGAGTCTCCCGCCGGGCACCTGGTCTCGCTGCGGATATGGAGTCCGCGGCAGCCACCAAGACCGCCTCCACGCTTTGAGCTTCATAGTCCCCGTGGTGGCAGGCCACGGCGTGGATGACATCTTCATTCTCTCTGTACTTACGCAAAAGCTCAATGCCGATTTGGATATGGGTACCTTCCACTTCATGGTCTACGGCCTTGCCGATATCATGCAGCAGACCGGCCCGGCGAGCCAGGCGCTCATCGACCCCCAACTCGGCGGCCATAATCCCGGCCAAATGAGCTACCTCAATCGAATGTTTCAACACGTTCTGGCCATAGCTAGTTCGAAAACGAAGTCTGCCCAACAACTTAACCAGTTCAGGATGCAGGCCATGCACATCTGCTTCGAGTGTTGCCTGCTCCCCAGCATCGCGGATCGCCGCATCAACCTCTTTGCGCGCCTTTTCCACCATTTCCTCAATGCGGGCCGGATGGATGCGTCCATCGGCAATGAGGCGCTCCAGAGCAATGCGGGCGATCTCCCTGCGCACCGGATCGAATCCAGACAGGATAACGGCTTCAGGCGTATCATCGATGATCAGGTCGATACCTGTGAGCGTCTCCAAAGCGCGGATGTTCCTGCCTTCCCGGCCGATGATCCTCCCCTTCATGTCATCATTGGGGAGCGCCACCACAGAAACGGTGGATTCGGCCACATGATCCACAGCGGTGCGCTGAATCGCCAGGGAAATGATATCACGGGCCCGCTTTTCGGCTTCCTCCCGTGCTTGATTCTCCAGGTCACGGATCAGCATTGCAGTTTCGTGCTTGACTTCTTCCTCCACAGCCTTAAGCAGCATATCTCTGGCTTCTTCCGTGGTCAGCTGGGATATTCTCTCCAGCTCCCCCCGCTGCTTGGCCAGAAGTTCGCTCACCTCATTTTGCCGCTGTTCCACTTCCCGCGTTTTGCGCTGCAGTGCTTCTTCCTTGCGCTCCAGCGCTTCGGCCCGCTTGTCGAGGGCCTCTTCCTTTTGCGAGACCCTCCGCTCAAACTGGTTCAGTTCAGCCCGGCGTTCCCGAGCTTCCCTTTCCATCTCCGAGCGGAGTTTGTGGATTTCCTCCTTGGCCTCCACCAAGGCTTCCCGCTTCTTGCTTTCCGCATCACGTTCAGCTTCCTGCACGATCCTGCGGGCTTCTTCCTCGGCGGAGCGGATGGTGGCCTCAGCTGAGAGTTTTCTCACAAAGTAGCCAGCCACCAGGGCAACCACTGCCACTAATCCGTACTTAATCAACGCAATCAATAGCTCGATAGCATTCACCTCCTTCGTTTCACACCCTTAGAAAAGAAAGCCGAGCCGCAACTCAGCTTTCCCCAGTGTTCAAGTTCCTTTTCAGCTCAGACTTCTCATTTCGTTTTCGAATACCTAGGCTAGCACAGCCGAACAACTCGCTTTAATTGTATTCTTTTTCTGGATCCCTGTCAAGGAGTTCCCTAATCACTTTCCTGGCCACCGCGCCGGGAAATCCCCTGCGCTGCAGGAATCGATAGACTTTAGCGCAGCGCTCCAGGGCATCGGCCCTCTCCAGGCGGCCCAGGCGCTGTGCCGCCAGATTCAGGGCTAGTTCATATTCCTCCTCCGGCGAGTTGAGCACCTCTTCGATGTGGCTGTCGGGGATCCCTTTGCTGCTCAGCTCCATGCGCAGCAGGTAGTTGCCGGTGGGTCGGTTCCGGTTCCGGTAGTCTACGTAGATGCGGGCAAAACGCAGATCATCTAGATAGCCGATCTCCTGCAGATACTTGATGGTCTTTTCCACTTCCGCCGGGGCAAACCTGCGTTCTAGACGGATGCGCAGTTCCTGGGTGCTGCGGTCCCGCGCCGCGAGAAGGCGCAGTGCCGCCGCCTTGGCATCCTCAGCCTTGGTCTCACTCACTCTTTTCTGCAACCTCCTGGGCGCCTGCCTTGATCAAGCCCTTGGCTATCCTGATCTTCATCTCCAGCTCGTCCGCGAGCTCGGGATGCTGCGTTAGATACTCTTTAGCGGCTTCGCGCCCCTGACCCAGGCGCACATCGCCGTAGGAGTACCAGGCGCCACTCTTGTTGACCAGATCTAAAGCGGCTGCCAAGTCCAAAATGTCGCCAACCCTAGAGATTCCTTTACCGTACATGATGTCGAATTCCGCTTCTTTGAAGGGGGGCGCAACTTTGTTCTTCAAGACCCGCACCCGGGTACGGTTCCCCACGATTTCGCTTCCCTGCTTCAGGGAGTCGATGCGCCGCACATCGAGCCTGATGGATGCATAGAACTTCAGAGCTCTGCCGCCAGGGGTCACTTCGGGATTGCCGAACATGACGCCGACCTTCTCCCGCAGCTGGTTAGTGAAGATCACCGTGCAGTTGGACTTGCTGATGGCCCCGGTAAGTTTCCTGAGGGCTTGGGACATCAGGCGCGCTTGGAGGCCCACATGGGCATCCCCCATTTCGCCCTCGATTTCTGCCCTAGGCACCAACGCGGCCACCGAATCGATCACCACCACATCCACCGCACCGCTGCGGACCAGGTGTTCAGCGATCTCCAAGGCCTGTTCGCCGTGGTCCGGCTGGGAAATGAGCAGATTATCGATGTCGACCCCCACTTCCCGGGCGTAGCTGGGATCCAGGGCGTGTTCCGCATCCACCATGGCCGCGATGCCCCCGGTTTTCTGCACTTCAGCCATGACATGCAGGGCTAAAGTGGTTTTCCCTGAAGCCTCGGGCCCGTAGATCTCCACGATCCGGCCCCGGGGAATGCCCCCCACGCCCAGGGCAATGTCTAAAGACAGGGAGCCGGTGGGGATGACCTCCAAATCTAAGCTGGTCTGCTCGCCCAAGCGCATGATCGAGCCTTTGCCGTACTGCTTTTCTATCTGCAAGATGGCTCTATCTAAAGCCTTTTGCTTCTCTTCCACTGCAGATTTCGCTCCTTTCTCTTAAAACACATGTTCGCCCGCGGCTCATAAAAAGAGGAGAAACTGCCCAACAAGACGCACAGTGGTCCCATTAAGCCCAAAGCGTTTCCCCGAGCAAAGCACAAGTAACCAAGACCTTCTCCAGAACTTCAGAGTGATAGTTCTACATCGCCTCCCCTATTCCTGCCGGGCTCCACAAATGTTCTCTGCAGGGAAAAACTCTGGCCCAGTCCCGCCACATGGACCCCATCAACCGCCTCCAGCCGCAAGCTGCCATCCTCCGAGCGCACGAAGTAGAGCAGGGAAAGGCTGTAGGGCAGCGGCTCTTTAGCCTGGAAACCACGGATGCCCGCGGCACCTGTGGTGCCGGCGTTGCTGTACACGGTGGTACCCTCCTGCCTGACCCCCCAAAGATGGGTATGACCGTAAACCACCACAGGGAAAAGGCCGGGAGTCAACGCTTCAGCCACGCGGTGATTGTGCACCATGAAAATGTGGGGTCGATCTGGCCTAGCGGCCCAGAAGGCGTTGATCTCCTCGGCAAGGGAAGCCAGTTCCCCAGGGGAAGCTGGAGTGGGCAGGTAACTGCCTGCCACCAGATCGCCCGTGCCCGCAATGTGGAGCCCGGCGATGACCACCGGTTCCCCCAGCACCACAGCGTGGGAGGTCTCCAGAAGACGCTGCACCACCTGGGGTGAATCATGATTGCCGGAAACAAAGACATAGGGCCGGCCCAGCGCCTCAATACGCCTGGTGATCTCCGCCTCCAGGGCGGTCCCCCAATCGGTGAGATCACCCGTGTCCAGGATCAGATCCACATCGAAGCTTTCCACCACCTGCGCGGCGAAGTTGTAGGCCACGGGGTTGTTGTGGATATCGGAGACATGCAGTACCAGCACATCCGCTTCCACCAGGCCCACGGGTCCGACCTCTTCCAGCCGCTGCAGCGCGGAGTAGAGGTTTGCCGCCAGGGTCTGCACCCGCATCCCCAGTTCCTCCACTTGGTCCAAAGCGTCCCGCACCACTGTGAGCAGCCAGGGTGCCGCCTCGATCATCCCTTCATATTCCACCTCCTGAAAGGCGTCAGGCTCGTAGGTGATATAAATCAGCCCGGCGGCGGTCAAGACCACCAGTATACCCAGGAGCCCTCCCTGGAGCAGCTTGCGGCCGCTGCGTACACCCAAAAGCAAAAGGCCAGTCATCGCGCCCAAGAAAGCCAGGAGGACCAGTTTCAAAAGGAAATGAAAGATGATCCTGGATGCTGCTGCCTGCACCTGATTCAGCACCTGGTCTGCCTGAAATTGGGGGGAAAACACCGTTTGGCGCAGAGCACCCAGCTCCACGCTGCGCAGTTCGGCACTGATTCTCACAGGCAGCCAGTGGGTGCGGGCCCTGACCTCTCCCACCGGGGGCAGCACCAGGCGGGTTTGCGCCGTACCGCCCACCAGTACCTTCAGGTTCACCACCACCGCGAAGAAGCGGTAGTCGGTGCTGGAGAACAGATTGAGGAAGAAGATGAGGCCCAAAACAACAAAAAGAACCGGCAGATGTCTGGTCCGGTTCTTGGTCCGCTGCTCCATGGGCACCCCATCCTCCCCTAGTCAGATTCCAGTGTTGATGGTCTTCCACAGAAGCTGCAGGGCGGCGCAGGCCAGCCTCTCCTTGATCTGCTCCCGCGTGCCCTTCCAGAAATGCCTCTGCACGATAGTATTGTCCCCGCAAGCTAAGCCGATATATGCAAGGCCAACTGGCTTATTGGGAGCAGCTCCCCCGGGGCCGGCAATGCCCGTAACCGCCAGGCCGTAATCGGTTCCGGCGCGGCTGCGCACACCTGCCGCCATTTCCCGGGCCACTTCGGGGCTGTAGGCAGTGAAGGCGGCCAAAGTGGCCGGCTGCACACCCAGATCCTCAATCTTCGCTTGGTTAGTGTACACCACATAGCCCCGCTGGAAGAACCCTGAACTGCCGGGTATGTTGGTGAGGCGGTGGGCGATGAGCCCGCCTGTACAGGATTCAGCCACCGCCAGGGTGAGTCCCCGCTCCAAGAAAGCCTTGGCTACAACCTCTTCCAGGGACTCTTTGTCTACCCCGTAGAAGTAATCCCCGGCCCGGCGCTTGATTTCCTCCTCCAGGGGGGCGATGAGCGCCAAGCCCTGCTCCCTGCTGGCGGCCTTCACCGCTAAGCGGACCCGCACTGTGCCCCCGGAGGCATAAAGGGCCAGGGTGGGATTGGTCTGTTCCGCGATGAGATCGGCCAGGAGCTGAGCCAGGCTGGACTCGCCAATGCCGGAAAAGTGCAAATTGCGGATGATCAGGGCTTCAGGGCCAGAGAGCTTCCGCAGTTTGGGCAGAACTGTCTCGCTGAACATAGCCCGCAGTTCCTGGGCCACTCCCGGCAGGGCCACCACAATCCTCCCCTGTTTTTCCAACCAGAAACCGGGCGCGGTACCCACGGGGTTGGGAATCACCTCACTCCCCTGGGGAAAGAGTGCCTGTTTGCGGTTGAGGGGGCTCATGGCGCTGAGGGAGCCGTAGCGCTCTAAAAAGCGGTTTTCGATCCAGCGCAGGGCCTGGGCATCCTCCTCCAGGGGGCATCCGGCGGCCAGGCTCACCGCTTCCCGGGTTAGATCGTCTTCCGTTGGCCCTAAGCCTCCGCTGATCAGCACCAGGTCGGAGCGGCCCAGGGCGCGGCTGAGCACTTCTTGCAGCCTAGTCAGATTATCTCCCACGGTGGATTTATAGTAGACATCGATGCCCAGATCCGCCAGATGGCCGGCGATGAACGGCCCGTTGGTGTCCACGATCTCCCCCAACAGGAGCTCCGTACCCACTATAACCAACTCTGCCCGCATGGCCCTCACTCCATTTTCAGAATATTATCTTTTTCTCTTTACTTTTCTGTATGCCTATGTTATACTAAAAGCGCGCCCAGGGAGAGCAAGGAGGCTCACCGTGAGGAAAAGCAGCGTACCCAGTGTGCTTCTCCTGCTGGCAACTTCCCTGGCGCTGCTCACCAGTGCCTGCCTAACCGCTGCACCCCTGACCCCTCTTTCGCCCCTCACAGTTGTGGGCAGCCTAGACTCCACACCGGTGGAAGTTGTGGAAGCCCGCATCATCCTCAGCCGGGGCAAACACATGGTGGAAACCACCGTTCCTGTACAGAACAACGAATTCCAGGGCGTCCTGCAGGTGCCCATCGGCAATTGGGAACTCACCGTGTTTTTGGTTGATGCCGAAGGAATGGTGCATTTCCAGAGCAAACCCCAGCCCGTCGAAATCACCTACGGCCGCCCCACCACGGTTGAGCTAGTACTCCAGCCCGCGGCCAGCACCGTGCATATCACCATCGATCTGGACGGTTACATCTTCCGCAAAGAAGCCCTGCGCGCCCGTATCTACTTCAACGACGATCTGTATGAAGTAATCCGAGAAGATGCGGACGCTCCCTTCGAAGCAACCCTGGAAATCAGCCCCGGAAGCTATGAGTTTAAGATCGAGCTGTACACCGAAACCTTCCACGTGGGCAACAGACTAGGCGTCGGCATCTGGCAGCTAATCGACATTGCGGAAAACGAGGAAGTGTCCATAACCTGGCGCCCGGAAACGGAGGACCTCTTTATCACCGGACGGGTGGACACCCTGCTTCCAGCCCCAGCTTGGCTCAACGTGAACGGCAGCGGCCCACAGGTGGAGATCACGTGGGCACCAGTTGAACACCTCAACCTCCAGGGCTACATCGTCTTAGCCAAAAACAGCCCTCTAGAACGCTTCCAGCCCCTAAATTCTATACCCATCCCTACAACATCTTTCCTCCATACTCTAGATCCCGAGGACCTCCCCTCGGAAATCAGGTATGTAGTGGCCGCGGTGAGCATGAACGGCTTTGTTGGCTACTACTCCACCCCCCAGATCTGGAGTCCCTGAAGGGCAGAAAGGCACAGGAATCCCCTGTGCCTTTCTGCTAAAGCCGCCAGATAGCGACAAGTACGCCTAACAGTGCCCCCGCCACCACTTCCACCGGGGTGTGCCCCAAAAGTTCCCGCAGGCGTTCGGGGTGCAGCTCCCGGCGGTTGAGATCTTCAATAATGGCGTTGAGCACCCGGGCCTGCTTGCCCGCCGCGCGCCGCACGCCCGCGGCATCGTACATCACAATCAAGGCGAACACCGCGGCCAAGGCAAACAGCGTAGAGTCAAACCCCTCCACAAGGCCCACACCCGTAGCCAACGAGGTGACAAAGGCGCTGTGGGAGCTGGGCATTCCACCTGGCTCCACCAAGCGCTTGAAATTCAGCTTGCGCCGCATCACTGCCCAGGAAACGATCTTCAAGAGCTGGGCAATGGCCCAAGCTAACAGAGAGGTCATGAAAACAGAGTTGTCTGTAATGAATCCCAAGTGAGATCGGGCGTTGATAGCCATCATCCCTTTCATAGCGCGCCGAGTTGGGAATAGGATGATCCAAGGGGGGATGAAAATGCACTCCTCGCTGCCCTTGCTGATCATTTTTGTCGCGGCCATCCTGTCCAGGAACAACCTCTTGGGTGCGGCCGCGGCCATCGTCTTTTTTCTTGATCTCATGCGCCTCAACAGGTTTTTCCCGCTGATTCAGACCCGCGGCCTGGAAGCAGGACTGCTGTTTTTGACCATTGCCCTCATGGTACCCTTCGCTTCTGGACAGGTCACCCTGAAGAGCCTGGTTTCGTCCTTGCTCAGCCCGGTGGGCATCATGTCCATCGTAGGCGGTCTGCTGGGGGCGTACCTCAACAGCCAGGGCCTGGAGTTCGTAGCCGCCGAGCCTTCCATCGTCCCCGGCATCCTGATCGGCGTGATGATCAGTGTTTCCTTCTTTGGCGGGGTGTCTGTGGGCCCCATCATGGCCGCCGGCATCACGGCGCTGCTTGCACGTCTTCTGATCCGTTAGTCTGGACCCCTTTGATTATAGCAGGTTCGAATTGGGCGAACAACCAAGAAGTGTTGTCCGCTGCACTGCGCGCCGGCTAACAGGGTTTCTATTCGTCTCTGGCGAATTTTTTCGCGCAGGAAAGACAGAATCCCTCAAGGGCGGTAAAGGTGGTTAGATATGGACCGGATGCGGCTCAGACTCTGGAAACAACGCGCGGCTGTTCAAGTAGAATGCTTGCTGACCTTCTGCGAACCGCCTGCCGGCTTCTTTTCCTTTGAACTGGCTCGCGGTTATCAGGTGGAAAAAATAGTCGACAGCAGCGGTAGAAGTCTCGAGTTTAAGGTCGCGAGAGAAGACAGCCGTGGCTCTCCCTATCGGGCAGATCGGAAGCGCTATATAGTCCAAGATTCCCTGGGCACAGAATTCTCCGTATTATACTCTGGTGCATCCCGCGCCCAGCACACGATATTCACGGACGACATTTTGGCAGTCAACGCGGCAAGCGGATGGTATCCAGGCCGCATCTCTCCGGGTGGGACTTGGTGGGATGCGGAAGTGTTCATCCACCTTGGCCAGGATTACGTGGTTTTGAACTCTCACTTCGTACCCAACGAGAACGCCTGGCATTATCGTCCACAAGAAGACGAGCTCTTTATTATCGCCCTGAAAAACTGCAAACGCCAGACGTCGAGGCGTGGAGTTATCTACTACTATCCCCAAACTGAAATGGACGACCAGAAGGCGGCGGTGTGCGTGCACAGTCTGGACAAGCTGCTCCCGTACTTCGAGAGTTTATATGGCTGCAGCACCGCAGGTGAGGTGCCCATTGTCTTGCTGCCAACAGATCTCAACGCGGGAGCCTACAACATAGACCGCACCATAATCCTTAACCGATTTTTGAGTACAGAGACACAGCTGATCCATATGCTAGGGCATGAGCTGGCCCACAACTGGTGCTGTGGCGCCCCCGGCAACTGGGAAGATTGGCTAAATGAAACAAGTGCCGAATGGTCGGCCTTAGCCTTTCTGCTGGAAAACGGCCAGGAGAGTTATGTGCACGACACTATACTCGGCTACTGCACTGAAGAAAAGCCGGAGCCGATTCGAACTCGCGACGGTCAAAGGCCTCAGCAGGTGCACCTCAAGGGAACGCTTCTCTTTCATGGCCTCTATCGGAAACATGGGCTGGCTGTAATCAAGGACTTCCTCAGGGCTTTTGTGGAGTTGGAGGACAAGAACACCGAGAGTTGGCTCAAGTACTTGAGCCGGCGCTATCCACACATCGTTCCCGAGATCATAGAAGGGCTCAATGCTGAACTTCTGGGAGTAAGGCTCTAGGCGCGCAAGGGGCCGGGTTCAGACCGTTCCCCAGCCCCAATTCAGGAAGCTTGTTTCGCCTCCAGGAGCAGGCGGAACTCATCTCCGTTCATTGTCTCTTCCCGCAGCAGATGGGCGGCAATGCTTCTCACTTCATCTACCCTGCTGGATAGGATCTTCCTCACCTGCTTTTCCTGTTCCTGAATGATCTGCACGACAGCAGCGTTAAGTTCAGCCGCGGGCAGATCGGAACTGACAATGCCCAAGGGGGACAGGCCCGCAAACACCATGCGCTTGGCAAGGCTTACCGCCTGTTCAATGTCGTTTGCGGCTCCAGTGGAACGCTGGCCGAAGATGATCTCTTCCATAACCGCCCCCGCCACGCATACCTGGATGGCCTGGAGCAGCTGATCTTTTGTATAGAGATACTGGTCATCTTGGGAGGCCTGCCTGATGTAGCCCAAGGCTCGGTTACGGGAGACAATGGTAATGGAGGCCACAGAACCGGGCCGCACCAATTCACCTATGACGGCATGCCCCACTTCGTGGTAGGCCACCCGCTCCCGCTCTTCTTTCTGCAGCAGGCGGCTTGATTTCTCGCCCAGCATTACTTTCTCCACAGCCTCCCGCAGATCCGCTTGCGTGATCTCTTGCCTGCCGTCTCTCAGCGCAGTGATGGCCGCTTCGTTCAAAAGGTTTTCCAGGTGGGCCCCGGAAAAGCCGTGGGTTTCTGCGGCAATCTGCTCCAGGCAGACATCGGCAGCCAAGGGTTTGTTCGCTGCGTGGATGTTCAGGATATGGAGGCGGCCCGCCTTGTCCGGCAGCTCCACCTGGACAATGCGGTCGAACCGCCCCGGCCTAAGCAGCGCTGGGTCCAGGAGATCAGCGCGATTGGTGGCGCCCACCACCAAAATCTGCACATCCTCGCCGCTTTCTATCCCGTCCATCTGGGTGAGCAGCTCATTGAGGGTCTGGTCATACTCCAGGTGGCTTACGTTCTTCCCCCGCTTTGCACCTAAAACGTCGATCTCGTCGATGAAGATGATGGCACTGGGCTTATTGGCCCTTTCAGCCATGGTTCGGGCCTGCTTGAACAGCTGACGCACCCTGCTGGCACCTACTCCAGCATACATCTGCACGAACTGGGAGCCTGAAGCAGCCAGGAAAACGGAAGCCGTGTAATTGGCCGCGGCCTTGGCCATGAGTGTTTTGCCTGTGCCGGGAGGGCCCACAAGGAGAACGCCTTTGAGCGGCCTGATCCCCAGCTGCTTAGTGCGGGAACTTTCCTTAAGGAAGGTGAGGGCTTCCAACAGTTCCCGTTTGGCCGTTTCCTGTCCTCCGATCTGGGAAAAGGTAACCGCGGGCACGCTGCTCTCCTCGCCGCCCAGCCTGGCCGGGGCGAAGCGGGATGTCAGCCCCCCGCGGCCGTGGATCAAAAGCGCTCCCAAGGCCAAAAGGCTCAAGGGAAAAAGAAGTATCGTCATGTCCAGGCCGGAGAGCACAGCCAGAACCAGAAGCGCCAATCCCCCACCGAGGACCAGCCCCTTCGCCCACGCTTTCAACCCCAAGCACCTCCATCCACATGAAACTCAAGCTCCTGACCTTCCGGGGCGCGGCTGATCACCCGCCGGAGCATGTGTTCCCCATCAGTTAGGGAGATATAAATGAAATTTCGATCCACAGACAGCTCCCATCCGGCACCGCGGCTTCCCGCGAGCTGTCCAACCCGCTCCGCCAGCAGAGTGAACTTGCCAGTGATAACCGCCTCTTCTGCGGCCAGCTGCACCTGTTCATACAACTGCAGGAGCTCGGGGCTGGCCGAATCCCGCAGATGGATAACTAGGTTTTCGCCGAAGTCTGCCGCGATCTGCCGCACCCGGCCTAAGGCGGCACCGAGGGGCACCTGGGCATCCAGATCCAGGTAGATCTCCAGCACCGATCCCCATCCACCCCGGGAACGCTGTACGGCCACTTTCTTAACGCCCACCACCTGCTGAAGCTCTGCCTCCAGGGGAGCGATGATTTGGTTCTGTTCATATACGTGTTTTCCCAACAAGCCGACAGCCAGAACTAGCACAAAGGCCAAAACGGCGGCCGGCAGATGCAGTCCGCGATATGACATGGGTACCTCCCCACTTGCAATCAGTTCACAAATAAAAAAAGTGTCAGCATAGTTTACTGACACTAAGTATTATAACACGCTATTCCAGCGAACTCAGTTGAGCCCGTATAATTGTGTAAAATTGGTTTCCCCATGAAATAAAAGAAGCCATTTCTTGTGTCCCTCGGTTAGAATGAAGTTGCAACCATAACATCCTAGAGAGGAGACATCAGAAATGGCTCAATACCAGATTACC
>NZ_JBHGXH010000046.1:0-2497 GCF_041936445.1 Candidatus Darwinibacter acetoxidans
CAATGGCCATATGGTCATTGGCACAAAAAATGGCTGTGGGCGGATGGTCCAGCTCAAGGAACTGCCTTACCGCCCGCCAACCCGATTCCCTCTGCCAATCGCCATAGTAAAGCAGGCTGGGGCTCCATTCCAGCCCAGCCCCCAGCACAGCCTTACGGAAAGCCTCCCGTCTTTCAATGGCGTTCAGATCCTTGTCAGGTCCGCTCAAATGGGCGATCCTGCGATGGCCCAACTCCACCAGGTGGCTCACCGCCTGCCGGGCCCCGATTTCGTTATCGATCTTCACGGAACTGATGTTTTCGGCCACCCTGGCATTGAGCACCACAAAGGGGAACTGCTTTTCCGCCACAACGTCCAAGAAGCTGTAATCAATTTCGTCCTGTACCACCAGGAGCATGCCATCGAGGGAGCCCTCCTGGATCACAGAGGAGATGACCCCTTGGGTGACCACCTGTTCTGCACTCACCACTTCCAGGTTAAAGCGGTAGCCGTGCTTAGATAACTCGTCGCTCACGGACTTTAAAATGGGATGGTAGAACATCCAGCTTGACGCCAAAGTCCAGTTGCACTGCTTCTCGGTACCACCTAGGATGTAGAGCCCAATCATGTCGGATTTGCCGCGGGAAAGGCGCGCGCCAAAATAGTTGGGACGATAGCCGAATCTTTCGGCGGCCTCACGGACCCGCTGCCTAGTAGCATCCGCAACCAGCGGACTGTTATTCAGAGCCAGAGACACCGTAGCTTTAGATAAATCGAGGTGGCGAGCCAAATCGCCTATGGTAATCTGGTGTCTCCTGCGATTGCTTGCTCGCTTACTCGCCAAAGGACTTCCTCCACCATACCAGATTTCAGAACTGTATTTAGATTCTCCATCGCAGAAGGGAATCCTTCCCAAGGCACTACGGCGGGCATGTACATCACCGCCCTAAGATCAAACCTTGGATTGCTGCCGAAACATTTTCACGCTCATCAAACCCATACCGCTCTCCACACCGGTCATAGTCAAGGCGCCAACCGGCACCTACCTTTTTAGACGCAGAACGTGTGTTGGGTTGAGCATGAAGGGCTGGACCTGTCCCTGGATGCTGCACAGGGGCAGAACATCTTCATGCAGCTCGTAGCCTAAATCCGCCATCAGGGCCCGCCGCCTTTGGATCCGCCCCCAGACCTCCGGGTATTTCTCCGCCAGCTCCCGGCGCAGAGCAGCATCGGCCACTACCAAACTGTCTTCCGTATGCACACCGGGATAAGGAGGAGTAGAAGGAACGATGATGTCGCACTGGATCATGGTCCCGCTCTGCAGCACATCTTCCGAACCGGGCACGAAGGGCGCATTGATCCACTCCTCGTAATGGATCAGGTGGCCCGCGTTGAGGGCGATCTGGAAGAAGGGCTCTTCCATGTACTCCCGCACCGCCTCATAGACATCTCCGCACCGCACCCCCGCATGGAGCGCCCCATACCAGCGCAGCAGCATGTCGAAATAGGGAACAAAGACTTTCTCCATGCTGTCGGCGATTTCCGGAGCTAACTCTTTCTCATCATGCACCGCGATGCCGGTGCGGGCAATATTGGCTCCCCACACACCTATGGCCACGCTCAAGGGATCCCCAAGCTGCAGTTTCCTGTTAGTGGGGCTGTTGAGGGCTAAGTTGACGTTATCCCCGAAGCTGATCACAATGTGGCAGGACAGGGGAACGCTGCCGTCGTAGCCCAGTTTGCCGCCGATTTCCGCTTCGCTCACGCCCGGCTGCAGCGCGGACATGGCATCACGCATCCCCGCGTAGATCAGCTCGTTGATCATCTCATGGAGGGCGATCTCATCCACCGTCAGGGGTATGCGCAGCCCTGTGGTGGTGTGGGTAAACCAGTGGGTCACATCGCTGATGTTCTCCCGGCCCACCGCGCCAGCCAGAACTTCCACGAGATAGTAGGGGACATCGCTGGCCAGTTTCGCTTCGGCGAACGCCGGGGTCTGGCGGTACTTGGTGCCGGCTAGGCCCACCTTGCTGCCCTTGGTCAGGCCGCAGTCCGCCAGGATTTCCGCCAGGGTCCGGCCGTGCTGCGGCTGGCCCTGCAGGCTGAACTCGTCATAGAGTTCCACTTCCACGCCTTGGGCAATGGCGGCATAGTAGCGCCCCTCCAGTCCCACCAAGAGGCGGGGTTTCCCGGACAGCCCTACGATGGTCAGGCTCTCCTCAAAACGGGGGTCATAACCTGTGAGCCAGCGGGTATTGGCGAAGTGTTCCCGGTCACCGTAGACCACCACATGGGAAAGGCCGTGCTCTTCCATGCGGGCCCTGAGGCTCTCCACCCGCTTGGCATACGTTTCCGCAGGAATTACCGGGAAGTCATGGCTGACCACCGGCTCCGCCCACGGTATTTCAACCACTTCCACGTCGCTTAACTTCAGACGTTCTCTCATCCTGAACTCCTCCCTTAACACTGATCTAGAGGCGGACGGCCGCAAAACGGCCCGGTCATTTAAAACGGTTCA
>NZ_JBHGXH010000047.1:0-2193 GCF_041936445.1 Candidatus Darwinibacter acetoxidans
AGGCCCAGAGGAAGATCGAAGCTGGCGTTGAGCCGAGGAAGGCCGAACGGAAGTTGAGGCAGGTGGTCCGTTCGCTGAGGCATTCGATGGATAGGCTAAACGGAAGGACACCTGAATAGCAAACGATGGGAGTTTCCTCCCTGCGGGAGATCGAGAAGGAAGCTCGTCAGAACGTTGATCGGTTGTGGCGGGAGTACAAAGACCAACCGGATCTGCTTGAGGTCTACCTCCCCAGTGCCGAGCGGATGCTCGAGATGGTAAGCCAGGCTGTTGATGCCATGATCGAGGGGGTGCTGACATGACTGCGTTCTGGGTCGGGATGTTTGTTGTAGCTGTGGTGTTCTTGCTGTGTTTGGAGCCTCAAGAGGGTGGCCGCCTCCGCTGAAAAAGGGAGAGCTCTTGGCCACGGATGACAGAGAAGCTGGCCGTCATTTTGGTTTCTTTGAAAGGGGGTGACACCAATACCGATTAGCGTATTCACCATCAAAGACACCGTTTCCATCAAGGCCTGGGAGCCCACAAACGTGTGGCCCAAACTCAAAAAGGGCCTGGAGCAGGGAATCGGCGGTGCCAAGGAAGCTATCCAAGAAGCATATGCGGTGGTGACATCGCCCATAGGCGAAGACTTCGGCCCGGAACATGTCTTCGGCCTTCATCACGAAGTGACGGATGAAGGCGATGTGGTGCTGAACAAGTTTGCCCTTGCTAAGGCGGCTGCTGACCTATCCGCCAACACCAGCCTGACGGATGATCAGAAAGCTGCGGCCAGGGCCCACTTGCGGAGGCACTATCAGGAGCTGGAAGAGGAACCTCCCGCCAGCTTGGTAGAGGGAGAGATGTCTATCCTCGATGCTGCCCTCGGTGGAATGAAGCCGGCAGACATTCCTCTGGCCCCCGGGGTTGACTTGGAGGCTATCAAGGCCGGGGATGATGACCCGCTTGAGGTCGTAGTGAGTGTCCCAACCAGTAAGTCCAAGCGCGGCTGGTTCTACACGGGCGAGAGCTTGCAGGATATCGTTAACTTCGTGAACCAGCACACTCTATCTGGCTTCCTCGGGCACCAGAAGCCGGACAATGTGGACGCCGAGTTTCCCACGCCCGTCACCCACTGGGTAGGAGCCAAGTGGGAAAACGGCAAGGCTTACTTTAGGGGTGTGGTGGACAAGGCAGCCGCGGACCTCAAACGGTGGATCCGCTCCAAAAGGGTCACTCAAGTGTCGATCTTCGGCATGCCCACGCTAAAGAATGTTGGTGGAGAGGTTCATGTAGTCGGCTACAAACCGTTGTCCATTGATTGGACACCGCTGCATAGGGCAGGAATGCCCACCGAAATTGTTGCTGTCGGGGAAATGGATGGTATTACTGCTGGCGAGTTTGATGTGAGTCTAGTTGGTTGGGATGGTAGTTTCGAGGGGTTAAGGGAGGCTCTCTTTGGGGCGGTGCGAACCAGGTTTGGCAACAAAGATGTCCACGCCTGGGTCCATCGTCTTTTTGCTGACCATGTGATCGTTGGAATGGAGCCCTCTACGGGCCCCAAAGAGTTTGCGAAAGTAAGCTACTCAATTTCAGATGGTCGTGTTGTGCTAGGGGAAGATGTTGTCAAAGTGGTGGAGCAGATAACCTATGTGCCCACCGGGGAGATGGAAGCCATCCCTGCATCTGGGGCTTCTTCGATGGCTTACGATGGCAGTCACGAAGGGTTAAGGGAAGCGTTACTGATGGTCTTGCGCACCAAGTTCAAAGAACCCGAGAATTTCGTTTGGGTGCGCCGAGTGTACGATGACTACTGCATCGTAGAGATCGAAAAAGGCGGAGCCTCTAGGTGGTTTAAGGTTGGCTATGGTGTTGTGGATGGCAAGGTAGTCCTGGGTAACGATGCTGTGGAAGTGAAGGAGCAGATCATCTATACCCGGGTATCCGGGGAAATAAGCACAGAAGGAGCTGATGAGAACATGACCATTCAGGAGATGCTGGTGGCCATTCGTGCTGCAGTGGCCAAAGGCGAAACCAACTTGGAGTCCATCGTTGGTGAGATGGGCTACACCAAAGACCAGGTGGTCGAACTCTTCGCTGGTGAGCAGCTGAAGAAGTTCAAAACGGCCGCCGAGTACGGCGCTGACCTGGCCGCTGCGTTGGGCTTCAGCAAAGACACCGACACCAACGAAGCCCTCAAGATCGCCGGCGAGATGGCCG
>NZ_JBHGXH010000048.1:0-4533 GCF_041936445.1 Candidatus Darwinibacter acetoxidans
CTGTTTCTTTTCCGGGCCCGGCTACAGGCTGATCTGCCTCTGCTTCGTCAGGATCGCCCGGATCCTGCTCCTTGCCGGGTTCGGGTGCAGGAGGCTGGGTGCCGGGAGCAGGCGGCTTCGTGGTCCCCGTTCCGGGGCCGCCGCCTCCAGGTGGCTGAGTGGTCCCCGTTCCGGAACTGCCGCCCCCGGGAGGTGTCGTGGTGCCTGTGCCGCCCCCGCCGCTGCCACTGCCATCACTATCTTCGCTCCCATCATCCCCATCATCGCCGGGCGGCCTTTCTTCTCCTACCACGATTTTGAACAGGCCATACAGGAAAAAGGTCATGTTTTTATCGCTGACATTGCCCTTCGCCTGGCCGAAGTAAAGCCGAGGCGCATCGTTATCTCTTTCAAAAGGCTTATCTCCCCAGACTACATCGGCCGGAACCGGCAGGCCTTGATGCTCATACAAATCGGCACGTTCAAAGCCAATCATCGGGGGAACAGGTATTTCCTCATTTGGATCAAAATGCGGGTAATAATAGCGATTTTTCAGATCATTCATTGTTCGAGATATTCTGGTTTCTGTGCCATCGCGATTTCTGGCCACAAAAGTCAGGAGATAGTCCTTGCTTGCATCTACTAAATTGTCAGTTTTAATAATATCAAACAGGTCGTATCCCCTGACCTTCCAGATATGATGAAAATTAAGAGTATTGTTAGATGAGTAGTATCGTGTTACCTTGTTATAATTATTTTCCCAGTCATGCGGGTAAATAATGACATCCTTCTTCAAGCCCGTTCCGGTAATGATCAAATCGGGATCAGCCGCCTGCGCGGGCGATGTCCAGGGGGACATCATCAATATGACCCATAGAACAATTACCAGGAGCAGCAAGCACCTGGGCAAATATTTGTTCATGCCTTCACACCCTTCCTAAAAAACCCACTTTAAACAGCACTAAATGCCGTAAAATCCCCGGACATGCTTTTACAGAGAAACAGGATTTTCTGTGGAGTCATGGAAGCAGGTAAAAAGAAGGCCCTCCCCCCGCTTTATATGCGGGGGGAGGTGTTGGGCTTCCTTATTCCAGTTACATTCCGGTTTCTCTCCGGCGGTTAAGGGAGATGAACAGCCCGCTGCAGATGAGCGTTAAAACCGCCGCAAAGAGCATCACCGGAGGCATTCCGCCTCCCCATGTTCTGGGCAGCGGTTCTTTCGGGGGCTCATCTTCCCCGGGCTCTTCACCAGGTTCTTCACTGGGCTCTTCCCCGGGCTCCTGGGCAGGCGCGTAGATGACGAATTCGGTGAAATGCTTGGTCCAGACAACCAGGTCAGAACTGAGATCGAGCTTTCCATCACCGCCGGGCGGCAGCTGGGCGTCGGCGTAGGCCTGGCTGTCTTCCTCCAGGATCAGGGTGATCTCCGTGAAGGCGCCGTTCTTGACATAGCCCACGCTCTTTCCGGCCTGGCCGGGAATCTGGAGCCGCGCGGCCTTATCGAAGAACAGTTCGCCATGGAGAAGGCCCATCTCAAGCACCACGCTGACGGTGCCGTCAACGGAGACAGAAGGCTCCTCTTTCACTGCCGGCAGTTGGAGCACCCCGTCCCAATCGGCAGGGCCGGTGACGGTCGTGCCGGCAGCTATAACCACCTGCACCGGCTGCCACGAGCCCTCTATAAAGAGGTAGCTTTCAATGATCATGGCCGGCAGAACTGCCTGGCGCCCGCCTTCTACAGCCACGGTGTTGACCATGAGGGTGGGCGTTTCGGCTCCGGCAGGAACGGTTATATTGATCTCGTACTTGTCTGCATCCCCGGGGGCTATGTTCAGGTAGAGATCGGTGATCTCTCCCACTTCCACGTCCACCGGCGCCGGGTCATCGGCGGTGCCGGGATCGGGAAGCTGGATCTCCCGCATGAAGCCGATGGTGTAGGTTTTCTGCGTCCCGTCTTCCGCGGTAACCGTTACCTGCGCATTTTCGTCAAAGGAGCCGGCATTGATGATCTCCCGCACAGCCCGTCCGGTATCGGCCACGGTGGCACCAATTTCGGGCACCCCGGCCGACTCATCGTCGATGATAACCCAGTAATCGGTAATGGCCGGGTCAAAGGCGGGGAACAGCCTGCCGCTGCTGCAGGTAAGGCTCTTCAGGTCGGCATTGCTGCCGGCCGGTCCCGGCGCAGGCAGTATGGCGATCCCGCCATTGCCGCCGGTATAGAAGGCGCCGCTGGGGGAGGTATACATGTACCAGACGACGCTGAACTGCGGGGTCAGCCACGAGGTAACCGTCCTCAACTGTCCCGAGGGATCGAGGCGCAGCAGGCCACCGGGATACAGGGCAATCCAGACGTAGCCCTCACGATCGGCCTCCACGAAGAGGATGCCGTCGTTGTCGCCAAGGAAGGGCACAAGCTCCTTGCCGCTGTAGACGATCCTGGTGCCGTCCGGCGCGATGTAATCTACCGTGTCAAAGCGGGAGACCCAGAGCCCGCCTTCATTGTCGAAGGAGAAGGAGCGGATCCAGGTGCCCGGCTCCCCGGCGGCCGCAGTGAAGGGAGTAACCTGCCCGGAAGCATCGATGTAGGCGTAGCCGCCCTGTTCACCGATGGCCTCGGGATGGAAGCCCACCCAGATGCCGCCGCGTTGCTTGTCAAAGGCGATCCGCGTCACCGACTGGGCCGGGAAGCCGTTGCTGGTGTTCCAGATGCGCCAGTTGCCATTCCGGCCCATGTAGGCCAGCCCTTCATAGGTGCCGAACCAGATCCCGCCCAGCTCATCAACAGCCACGTCGAGGGCGTAGTCTGCGGGCAGGGGGCTGTTTTCGCTGGTGTAGATGGTCCACTGGC
The DNA here is from genome assembly GCF_041936445.1 of Candidatus Darwinibacter acetoxidans. Classification (NCBI taxonomy): domain Bacteria; kingdom Bacillati; phylum Bacillota; class Clostridia; order Candidatus Darwinibacteriales; family Candidatus Darwinibacteriaceae; genus Candidatus Darwinibacter; species Candidatus Darwinibacter acetoxidans. Next base: position 2,831 of record NZ_JBHGXH010000048.1, read on the forward strand.
CGTCTTTCAGGTAGACGGCGCCCATGCCGTCCTCTTTGCTGCCGCCGACGAACCAGACCCCGTCGGTGTCATCCACCGCAATGCCATGGACGGCATTGTGAGGCAGGGGGCTGTTGGAGGTGTTGTAGATGGTCCAGTTGCCCGCGGCATCGCGGTAAGCCGCCCCGGCGCCGTTGGTGCCGACCCAAAGGCCGCCCTTCTGGTCGGGGGTTATGCAGCGCACGACGGCATAAAGCGGCAGGCCGCTGCCGTCGTCATTGCGGTAGTAGATCCACGGCAGCACCAGGTCGGTGGAGGCAACTTCAACCCCGCATACATCCCTCGCCCGGTTCAGCCATCCGGAACCGTCGTCGTGGTGGCGATAAAGGTCGAGGACGTCCTCTTCGGGGTCAATGGGGACGCCGTTTATCTCGTAGGCCACCAGGTAGTTGTTTTCTTTAACCGCGTGCAAAGTAACAGTGTAGGTTTTATGCTCGAATCCGTCCGCGGTGACCAGCTTGATCTCCCAGGCCGGGTTGGTAATGCCCAGGCTTTCCAGGATGTCGGCAAGCAGCACCCCTTTTACCTGGTCCGTGACCAGCTGGCCGCCGGAGGTGTAGCTATACTCGCCGGTGGTTTCACCCAGCGCTTTTAGATCATCCAGGGTGAAGCTCACGGAACCACCCGGTACCCCGTCGCCGCTGATCGTAAATACAGCCGGAGGCTCGGTAGAAGTAACGATCACCCCGTTGACCAGGGTCAGCCGGTTCCGCCAGTTGCTGCCATCGTTAAAGTGGCGGTAGATGCGGATGGTGGAGGAATCGTAGCCCTCCTTGGTATCTTCAAAGGGCTGCCCGTTGACCAGGTAGGCCACCAGGTATTCCTGGTCAATGACCTCCTGCAGGGTAACGGTGCCCAGGTCGAAGTTGTCCGTGGTAGTGACGGTAATCTCCCAGTCGGGATTGGTAATGCCCAGGCTTTCCAGGATGTGGGCAAGCAGCACCCCGGTGGCCTCGTCCGTGATCTGCTCGCCCCCGGAGGTGTAGGTATACTCGCCGGTGGTCTCGCCCAGCGCTTTTAGCTGGTTGAGGCTGTAGCCCACTGAACCGCCCGGCACCCCGTCGCCGCTCACCGAAAACACGTCGGTAGATGTTACGATCACCCCGTTGACCAGGGTCAGCCGGTTCCGCCAGTTGCTGCCGTCGTTAAAGTGGCGGTAGATGCGAATGGTGGAGGAATCGTAGCCCTCCTTGGTATCTTCAAAGGGCTGCCCGTTGACCAGATAGGCCACCAGGTATTCCTGGTCAATGACCTCCTGCAGGGTAACGGTGCCCAGATCGAAGTTGTCCGTGGTAGTGACGGTAATCTCCCAGTCGGGATTGGTAATGCCCAGGCTTTCCAGGATGTGGGCAAGCAGCACCCCGGTGGCCTCGTCCGTGATCTGCTGGCCGCCGGAGGTGTAGGTATACTCGCCGGTGGTCTCGCCCAGGGCCTGCAGCTGCTCCAGGGTGAATTCTATAGCTCCACCCGGCACCCCGTCGCCGCTCACCGTAAATACAGTGGGGCCGGTAATAATGTCTTCAGCCTTGGGCTCCTCGTAGTCGCCCTCGCCGACGACAATGCAGTCGACCCACTTCGTCCACATGGAGATATTCTCCTCCACGATGACACGCAGGGGCCCGTACTCGTTGTTGTAAACGTAGCCCGGACTGTGAGCATGGGGC
>NZ_JBHGXH010000049.1:0-1203 GCF_041936445.1 Candidatus Darwinibacter acetoxidans
GAGGAAACAACCAGAGATATGAGGAGATTAGATTCACTGTATGAGTTCTATGAGTTTCCCCCAACCCCAACGCGTGAGGAAAAACAGTACAATACTAGAGTAAAAACATGTACAAGAAGGGACTGGAAACAAACTCATAGAACTCGTAAACTCATAAGGCTGCAGGGGGCGGTCTGAGTGGTGGCCTCTACCCCCGCCTCCCGCAAAGCCAAGGGGCGGCGGCTGCAGCAGGCGGTCCGGCAGGACCTGGTCGACCGCCTCGGCATCGATCCCGGTGACGTCCAGAGCACAGCGATGGGGCAGTCCGGTTGCGACCTCTACCTCTCGCCGGCCGCCCGGGCACAGTTCCCCTTCGGCATCGAGTGCAAAGCGCAGGAAACGATCGCGCTCCCGGCGTGGTGGAAACAATGCACCCGAAACGCCGAGGCGGAGGGGCTCGCCCCCCTCCTCGTCCTGAAGCAGAGCCGGCGGGAGCCGCTGGCCGTGCTCCGGTGGACCGACCTCCTCGTGCTGCTCCAGAACGTCCCGGCAAATTCGCCGGAAGGTTGTGACGGAGGCGAGGAGGCATGACCCGGATCATCCGCATCGAACTCTGCGACGAGTGCCCTTATGCCGCCGGCTCCCGGAGCTGCCGGGCTAGCCAGTGGTGCGACGAGGGCGGCATCCTCCGCTGCCGAAAGTTCACCGACTTCCCCGTGATCCCAGACTGGTGTCCGCTGGAGCAGGTCGCCCCTGACTGGAGGCCGCCCGCGACCTCCTCCGTATAAAGTAGTATTATTACTAAAACCACTAAAACAGATATCTTTATCTATTCTGGGCCCCCATATACTCCCTAAGCCAAATCGGAGGCTCCGACATGTCTAGACTGGCAACATTCCTGATCGCGGTCCTCGACGCGATCCGCGCACTTTTCTCCCCTGCATCGCCTCCCGATCCTCTCGCCCCGCGCGATCCCGGCACCCCTGCCGCACCCCGGCCCCGCGCACTCTCGCCGACCGTCCGCGCCTTCATCCTCGACGGCCACACTCCGCAGGATCGGGCGGTGCTCGAACAACAGATCAGCGACTACGAAGCCGCCGGGCAGACCTCCTACACGCTCCGGTATCCTGGCGGTTACTACCTCGTCAAGGACGGGCAGGTCGTCGGTTCCGGGAGGGGTGAGGAGTGATCGAGGGCCTCCCCGACCTCGCCCCGATCGCCGCA
>NZ_JBHGXH010000050.1:0-1083 GCF_041936445.1 Candidatus Darwinibacter acetoxidans
GCCCATATGCGGAGCATGTCGGAGCATGTCGGAACAGGGGTGAAAAGGTGACCCATACAAACTAATGCAAAACGTATTACACTGACATACGGCGAAACCGACAGCAAAGAAGCCCTTATATGTGTGGCGCACCAACAGAGAAACAACGACGGGACAGACTCGACGCGAGGAGCCGATAACCGGCAAGTTTTGACTCCCCGCGCCGCAATACAGAACCCGCGTACACTCCAATATCGGCGGATCATATATATTAAATCTTGGTCCATTCCCTGAAATTCGGAGAATTTCACGCGGTTCTGTTTTGCAAAGTCTCCCCGTCGGGGAGAAGAGCGAATGCGACCAACAAGCGAAACCCTCAACGACTTTGAAGCGGCCGTTCTTGCGGCCCTGGAGCAGACCCCCGATCGGCCCATTCTTGCCGCCGACCTCGTGCGGACGTTTTCAACCCGCGTCGGCCGGACATCCTGTATTTCCCGACTGGAGAGGATGGAGCGGCGCGGACTCGTGCGAACAAGCCGGTTTGCCGGCCGGATCCTGATACACCCCCCGGTGGAGGAGTAACGAATGAGAGAAACGAGCGGGGAGGCCCCGGGACAGGCCCCCACAACGACAGATCCGGACTCGACGAAGGATCTACCAATTATATTTACGGTACAGAATATAAACCAACCGGAACCGTCCGACGAGGCCTTACCACCCGTATGCAGCACGGATCCGAGCCGGTGCGGATCGTTCCTCTCCTCAGATGGCCCGTGCCCCCGGTACGCCCGGCGGGGATGCCCTCTCCGACACCAGGAGGGATACCAGGCAGTCACCAGCCCGACCCCGGCGACCAGGACGCCCGGACCGGCCCCGATGCCCGCAGCGGCCCGGGGAGAGGACCCGGCCCCGGCACCCGGACGGAGTGATCCTTATGTGGAGACGTTCAACACGCTGCAGCTCCTCGCCCCGCCCGGTGGTGTCTTCGAGGTGCGAGCCCTGGGAGACCGGACCGCGAGCGGATACTTCGACGCGGATCACCTGGAGCAGGCGGCGAAGGCGATCGAGGCCCTCGACGCAGCCGGGACGTATAGCGGGATCTAC
>NZ_JBHGXH010000051.1:0-1155 GCF_041936445.1 Candidatus Darwinibacter acetoxidans
CTCTGCTTCTGACGCAGGCCGTCTCGAGTCCGGGCGGATGCTTAAAAAGCGGGTTGGTAAAGTTGACCGGTTAGATCTCGAATGGAAGTATATTACTCGAGCTAAAGCTGCTGTAGTATTTAAAGCGTTCGACCCCGAATACGTGCTTGTAGAATATTTGGACGCGAAATCAGGGCAATGGAAAACGAAACACTTTTACACAGGCGACATGAAAGCAGCCGGCTGGATCCCGCACCTTGACCGGTGGGAGAGGGTAAGTCTGGCGATCATCAGGGCGACGCCGGATAAAGGGTAGAGAAGGAGCGGCGACATGCAAAATCTAAGCAGTAATCAAAAACAGCATCTCTACGAAGGCGGCCACGTGGGCGTCACCGTCACCGGCGAAACGCTGGACGGGGATCCGATCGCGCTGACCGAGGACGATATTATCGAGGGCAGCTTCAGCATCGACCGCAACTGGACCAGTGGCAGCACCATCGAGATCGGCTGCGCGGAGACCTCGGAGCTTATCTTCGAGCTGGACAACAGCGACGGTCGGTGGAGCAGTATTCGCTGGGAGGGCACCCGGCTTGTGGTTGTGCTTGACATTGCCGGAGAACCGCTGCAGGCCGGGGTCTTTACCGTTGACGAACCTCCCAGGAAGCTCACCACCATGCAGATCCGCGCGCTGGATGACATGGCGCGCTTTAATCGGCCGTACGCTCCGGGCATCCCCTATCCGGCGACCCTAAAGCAGATCCTGATGGACTGCTGCAGCCAGTGCGGCGTGACACTTTACACCCTTGAGTTTGATAACGGCGATTATGTTGTTTCGCAGCAGCCCGAGGGCGACGACATTACATTTCACCACGTTGTGGCCTGGGTGGCAGAGCTTGCCGGCTGTAACGCCTGGATAGATCATCTGGCGCGGTTGCGGCTGTCCTGGTACGGAGAGAATCAGCCCGAAACGCCGGCAATGGAATTCACCAGGGCCAGCACTGCCTACCACCCCGAAACCGGCGAAGAAATCCCCGAGGACACGCCGGTATTTGTGGATTTTGCGGAGGGTAAGAAAGGGAGTTTGATGGTAGAGGGGACGGAAAACTATTTTAATAGCGCCGATCTTAGACCCGAGAATTGCCCGGTTGAGGTTATAGACAGATACAATTTCAGATC
>NZ_JBHGXH010000052.1:0-1041 GCF_041936445.1 Candidatus Darwinibacter acetoxidans
AGGCCGCCGAGCGGATCTTGCGGCATAGCGGGATCAAGGCCGTGGCGGTCGAGGCTACGAAAAACAGCGGCAACGGCAGAAAAAAGAAGGGGGGAGTGGGCCGATGAAAAGTATCTACATCTCCGGGCCCTACACTGCACCGGACCGCGAAGGTGAGGATAAAAACATCTTGACGGCGGCCCGGGTGGCAGCGGGGTATCTGCGCGACGGCTGGGCGATCTTCTGCCCGCATACCATGACTACGCTGATCGACCGCGAGTTTAACAGCGATCGGGCGATCGGCTATCAAGACTACCTCACCCTCGACCTCTATTGGCTGGCCAAATGCGACGCGATCCACATGCTGCCCGGCTGGCGGGATAGCAACGGGGCGACACTCGAATACCTGATGGCCAAGGCCCTGGGCCTGCAGATCCGGGGTGACGCACCATGACCACCACCGCGCTGATCTATCGCATGGTGATCGCCGTGATGGCCGGGGAGCCAACAGCGGAGCTTTACGAGCAGTACGTCAAGGAGCGGCGGCTGCATGTGACGGTGGCGGAGATCGTGGAGTGGAAGGAAAGGGAGAGCGCATGAGCCTACCCGAGAAAAAATATAAAACCATCTACGCTGATCCACCCTGGCCCGAGCGCGGCGGCGGCAAAATCAAGCGCGGCGCGGATGGAGGGGCGGAACCGGGGCGGCGGAAGAGGGGGCTTCGGCGAAAGAAGCGGCCCAAGATTCTACCGCCCTTCCGGGGCACAAGGACCGAAAGGGAGCGTCTGATCATCGAGGCGTTCGAGCGCGACCTGTTGCGGGCCGCTGACCGGTTCAAGGGAAGAGCGCCGGATATCGGGTCGTTTCTGGAGGCCTGGCGCGACGACCGGGCCAGTGAGGTGATCGAGATGATCGAAAGGGGAGTGCTGAGATGATCATCAGTTTATACCCGCTACGCTACGATAAATATACCTCCCGGCAGCAGCGTGAGAAGGTGATTGAGGAGATCCGGGAGCTGAAGGAAAGTGAGGGGTCAATATGACACCCGGGAGGGCTGAAGGG
>NZ_JBHGXH010000053.1:0-1534 GCF_041936445.1 Candidatus Darwinibacter acetoxidans
TTCAGCCTGTTCCTGCGCTGAATCCGCCTGGAGGCTGAAGGATTACCCATCCCCAGCCAGTTCAGGGGCTGGCCCAGCGGTGATAGACTGAGTGCAGAGACTAGAACAGATAGGGGATGGGACTAAAGATGGAGAAAAAGACTTTAGGACAGCGGTTGTTCATCAACAGGGATTTTGGGCTGCTCTTTTGGGGACGTTTGGTTTCCCAAGTGGGAGACGGCATTCACTATCTGGCCCTAACCTGGCTGGTTCTGGACCTTACCGGTTCTGGGACCGCCTTGGGCACACTGCTTTTGGTATCGTCTCTGCCCATGGTGCTCCTGGCTCCCTTCACCGGGGTACTGGCAGACCTGTGGGATCGTAAGACCATCGTGGTATCCATGGACGTGGTGCGGGGGCTGGTCATCCTGGCTCTGGGCTTCATCCACAAACAGGGTTATCTGACCATGCCCATCCTATACGGAGCCACCGTCTTATCTTCGCTCTGCGGCGTGCTCTTCGGCCCAGCCATCTCTGCGGCGGTACCGGGACTGGTCAAGAAAGAAGAGCTGGTCAAGGCCAACTCTTTAAACAGCCTGTCCAGGGCGGCAACGCAGATTATCGGGCCTGTAGCCGGTGCCTTCATCCTTGGTACAACTGGTTACTACGGCGCCTTTTTGATAAACGGAACCGCTTTTCTGCTTTCCGCCCTATCGGAGATGTTCATCCGCTTCCCCAAGCAGTCCAGGCAGGGGGTACAGGCGGCTGAGCTTAACCCAGCGGCCCAGTTTTTCCGCAGCTTCCAGGAGGGCTTCCACTATATGTGGCAGAATGCAGGTTTGAGGACGCTCATCCTTTTCGCAGTAGCCCTCAACTTCCTATCTGCTCCGTTGTTCAACGTGGTGTTTCCCTACTTCGGCAAGGAAGTCTTGCTCTTGGAGGCTAAGCAGTACGGAAATCTCCAAGCCATGCTTCCCGTGGGCTTTCTCATCGGCACCGGTCTGATCGGCTACATGACCAAGAAATACCGTAAAGAGTCTCTGCTGTCCAGCGGAATCATACTCCAGGGCGGTATCTCCGTCCTGCTGGGTGCTTTGGCCCTGCCGTCAGTCTATGGCAGCGTGCCCTTGCTTTGGCTCTTGGCAGCCATGTCTGCGGGGTTTCTGCTCATCGGGGTACTCAACATCTTCATCAACGTGCCCTTCCAGGTGACGCTGCAGGAAACGGTGCCGGATCACTATCGAGGTCGGGTTTTCGGACTCCTGGACAGCATGGTTCAAATGCTGGTGCCGCTTTCCATGGGCCTTTCCGGCGTGTTGGTGGACAACTTCTCCGTTGCTAGCTTGTTCGCCTTTTCGGGGATAGTGGTGGCCGTATTGGGCTTTGCCATGGCCCTGTCCCGCAACATCAAGCTGCTTTATGCCCAGGGGGAAATGGCTGAAGCGGAGGCTGTCGCGGAACTATAACTAGAGGAGAAATGGAGTGGTAGAAGTGATCATCAACGTACGCACCAATCAGGGACAGCAGTTCATTGACATCACCAGCCAGGTGAGGA
>NZ_JBHGXH010000054.1:0-3917 GCF_041936445.1 Candidatus Darwinibacter acetoxidans
ACGTTTTTCCAGCCGCGCAGGGCGGCAACCTTAACCACACCTTCAGCCAGCAGGATGGGATCGCCTTGTCCTTGCTGGACCATCAAACTACCATCCGGCAGGACGCGGAAAAAATAGGGTTCGCCCTCGGTGACTAAACTCCACTGCGCCGGGGCGTCAAAGCAGACTTCAGCTTCCGGGCTGGTGCGCTCCCAATGGCCGTCGAATTCCGCGGCAACGTCGATTGCCGGGCCCAGGGTGTAGAGGTATTCCCACTCGTTTGATTCCTCGATTGATTTTAGGTAGTCAATCCAGGCGACGTGGGCTTCTCCGTCCTCGATATAGACCAGGAATAGCTTATCCGGGCCGGTGAGCCGGTTCTCTCTGCGGATGGCGATGTCGAGCGGGCCGAGGCCGGGGCGCTCCCAAAGGTCGAAGGGCTGCAGGAGTGATCCCTGCTCGATGTATCTTTTTGTCCGCTGCATGATCAGGTTGATCTTCGGGTCGGCGTTTTCGGCCTGGGTCTGGCGCAGCTTCTTTAATTTTTCGAGAATCGACGCCGGGATGGGCCGCATTTAATCACCGCCCGTCACAAGCAGGACTATCCTGCAACGGTATTTCGCCCGTGCCGGGTCGGTCGAGCCGATCAACTGCTCCCAGTCCGGGTTGCCGTCGATGATGCCGATGTAGTCTGCCCCGTGACGGTGGAGCCGCAGCGGGGTTTTGTTGGCGGCGAGGGCGTCGATTGTTTCCTGCGCGGTGGCGTAGACGATGAATTCCAGTTCAAAGCTTTTCGCCGGGTCGCCTACAGTCTGCACGTGCCATTCTCCGGACAGGAGCCGGTTCTTGACTTCGGTCGTTTCCTGCCGGGGCTTGGCGAGGGTGATGTTATCCGATACAAGGGCGTTGGTAGCGTTGACATATAGGGATGTCCTCACGCCCTCACCTCCTGCAATAACTGCTCAATGACAATATCTACCACGGCGGAAAGTTGCCCCCTGTCGTTTACCCCTTCGACGCGGATGGTGCCGGAGTGTCGGACCTCCCGGCTGCCAATAGATGGGACGTTGCCCGCTCCTTGCAAACTGTAGTTCATCGCCATTTCTGGCATGGGCAGGGATGACAGGCCGCGGAAATCTTTGGTCATCGCGTCCACCGTGGCCGCCGATGTGTCCTGGATAGACATGAGGGCCCGCTCGATGTAAGACGGGGACGAGATGCCCAACCCGGACTTGAAGCCTTCCCAGAGGTCGGATGCCACCCTTTTGGCGTTATCCCATAACTCCCCGCCGATGCCGAGGAGCTTTTTAGCAGTTTCCTTGAGGATGTCCCAAACTTTGCCCGGCAGGCCCTTGATCGTGTCGATAAAAGAGTTCAAAAGTTTGCTTCCTGCTTCGATCGCCTTGTTTCGCAAGTCACTTGTCCAGGTTATCACCTTGCGGATAGTTTCAAGCAGCCAGTTCCACAGCTTACCAGGAAGCTGTTTCACAAAGTCAATAATAGAGTTCAGGAAATTCGTCCCCGCTTCGATGGCCTTTTTCTTCATATCGTCGGACCATGTTTTTGCCTTGCTGTATGTATCGGTTAACCATTTCCAGACCTTGCCCGGCAGCTCGGAGAAGAAAGTGACGATGCCCTCGATCACTTCCCCAAAAAAATCTTTAACTGTTGTCCAAATCTCAATCGCTTTTTCTTTAATTGTATCCCAATTTTTATAGAGCAGGACGCCGATGGCGATGACCGCAGCGATGGCAAGGACAATCAGGCCGATGGGGCTGGTCAGGAAGGTAAAGGCAGCGCCGAGACCTTTGACAACAACTCCTGCCACCTTGACCACAGTACCGACGGCTTTAAAAGCCTTGATGATGGTGCCAATCGCAGTGATCAGCTTGCCGACAAAAATTAGGATAGGTCCAGCGACAACAGCAATGGCTATTATTTTTAAGATCAACCCTTTCGTGCTATCATCCAGATTCGTCCACCACTCAATAGCCTTTTTCACCCAATCGACAATTTTGCCGAAGGTTTCAGCTATTTTTGCTCCTGTTTCTCTTGCCCACTCCCGCGCTTCGTCGGAGCGCAGTAACTCAAGAAATTCGGTGATGGATTCCTTCGATTGTTCAAACACACCGCCCAGCAAATTCTCGCCGATAATGCCAATATTCGCCTTGGTGTTTTTAACCATGCCCTCCCAGGTGCCTGCATAGGCGTCGGCCATGTCCCCGGCGAAGCTGTCCATCACAACCATAAAATCCTCGGCCGATACCTTGCTACCAGAAACCATTTTGCGGAATTCCTCAAGCGACACGCCCAGGTGCTCGGCCATGGCCATGGAGAAGCCCGGCATGCCCTGCTCGATCATGTTGAGTTCGCGGGTCATCAGCCGCCCGCCGCCCTGGACACGGTTGAAGATCATGGCCAGCTCGCTAACCTCCCTGCCTGATCCAACGGCAGCATTGCCGACGCGCTTGATGTAGTTGACCAACTCCTCGCCTTCCTTGACGCCTGCGGCCAAGGCCCCGGCAGCGACGGATGTTCCCTCGGCCATCGTCATGGTCGTGCCTGTGACGGCCTCGTTGACCTGCTTGGATATGCGCTCGACGTCTTGGAGGGAGTAACCGAACCCTTCGAGCTGCGCTTTTGCCGCGTCGATTGCTTTCAGGCGGCCCCAGCCGAGAGACGCCACCAGAGTGCCGGCAGCTGTAGCCGCTCCCAAGATGGGGGCAGTGACGTATTTGGTCATTCCCTTGCCCAGCTTGGTCATGCCGTTCCCGTAGTCAATCAGGCCCTGACCAGCCGTCTGCATTTTACCGTTGATGTCATTGACCTTTTTCTCAACATCGCCAAATGCTTTTTCCAGCCCGGATAGGCTGCCGGTAATCGCCACCGCCAGGGTGCCGAGGGTTCCTGCCATTACTTCTCACCGCCTTTGGGTCTCTTGATTCTGTCACCGTAGTGCTTATAAAATGCCGCTTTATCGGGCTTGTCGCTGCGCGGACCCCGCCGCCGCCGGGTTGCTTTTTTACCGCCCATCGCCTCGGAGAGTTTGCTGATCAACATCGTGGCTTTTATTTCCTCGAATTCCAGGCCGTAGTCGTAGTACATAAAAACCTCCTCGATGCTCATGTGGTCGAGGAGGTAATCAGGCCGGGCCCAGGCATACATGGCCCCGAGCTGGGCGAAAATTATACCCAGCTCGAGGGTTAGTTTTTTTCTTCTGCGCCCTCAGCCTTTTCAGCCTTTTCAGCACGCTTGCGGATGGGTTCCAAAACGAACTCGCAGAAGTCCATCATCTGGTCGAAGTCGGTGTTATCGAGCAGCCAGTCGGCGGTTATTTTTTTGTTGGATGGCTGACAGGCTTTTGCCACAAGCTCGAGCACCTTGTAAAAGGTCTCGTCTGATCCCATGCCTTTATTGTCCGCGAACTTGGCCATTTCGAGGGTGACGCGGGAAGGGATCTTGGTGACATCCACTTCTTCCCCCGCGATGCGGGCCTTGCGGGGTTGTCTAACTATCTTGTCAAAATCTCGGATGGTAGGAACATCGCTCATAATGTCACCCCTTATACCGTCTGCTCATCTTCGATGATGAAGAGCTGCTCGCCAATGGCCCGGCTCTCGTCGCAGGAGCCTTCGAGCTTGATCTCGGTCATGGCCGGATCCTCGTCTTCGTCTGCTGGCAGATCGATGCTGATGCCGCCCTCAACTTCCGCGGCGAAGACGGTGATGCGGAATTCTTTGCCGTCTTCGTTGGTGTTGGTGATCCTGACAATTCGGGGCTCGATGGAGAGCCTGCCACCGGAGGCCAGGACCTTCTTTGCTGCGGGGGTGTATTCGTATTCGATGGTCAGGGTGTGTTCAATGTCGGTATTGGTTCCGCCCCCACCTTCGCTGTCATTTACGATGATACCCCAGTTGCCAGCAGCATCTTGGACTAAA
>NZ_JBHGXH010000055.1:0-1557 GCF_041936445.1 Candidatus Darwinibacter acetoxidans
TCGGTTGCATTCAGACAGGGATGAGCGCGAGGAACAGCCCTTAACTCTTCAAGGGTAACCTCGCTTCGCTCGGTTGCATTCAGACAGGGATGAGCGCGAGGAACAGCCCTTAACTCTTGTACCTTAACCTGTATGCCTGCACCCGCAGACACCAATCACATCGTTTTCCCTGTGTGCAAGATGAGTCAATCACATTTGCTAAAATACTTCAACCCTTTGTTTTGTTTTTTTTTTCGATCAAATCGGCAGAGCCAGTTGTCTGTATATCGTCGGCAAGGGGCCCGCCACACGGAACGTCACCGGCGTGGCGGCAGGCACGGCGCGCGCCGACAGGCCCTGACCCCACTCGTAGACCACGCCCTTCGTCTTAGTCCAGATGCGGATCAGCAGCATGTTCGCGGAGCCGCAGGCAGGGCAACGTATCTCGCCCTTGGCAAAACGCTCCTCCAGTTTCCGGCTGTCCGGCTGTCCGGGGCGTTGGCGGGCAAAGTACTGCGCCACCTGTCCGGCGCGGCGCACCAGAACCTGCAACGCATCGGCGACCAGGGCATGAATCTTCTTCCGCACCGGCCGGGCATAGATGCCGTAGTAACGCACCATCCGGAATCCCTTCGGCGGGAGATGCCGTATCATCCGCCCGATGAACTCGGACGCCGGGATTGTCTCATGCACTTCGCCCTTGCGATGATCCTCGTACCGGTACGTGACATTCTGTCCGTCGTAGTTCTCGATGCGCCGGATCGAGATCGGCGGGGCGCTCACGTACTTGCACAGGTAGATTACCAGCCGCTCCACCGGGCCTGACTCCGGCATGCAGCCGCAGTCAAACCCCGCCGGATACTTCGGAAACATCGAGCCCAGCCTGGCGTGCCAAGCGGCTTCATAGGCCGTGCCGCGCACCGCCTTTCTCAGAGCCGTGAGAACATGGTACTGCCACTTCTTGCGCAGTTTCTTCGTGTCGAAGAAGTTCACCTGCCGCCAGGCGTTGTCCTTGTCAATGCCGCCCTCGCTGACCACAAAGTGAAGGTGCGGATTGCTGTTGCCGGCCCGTCCGTGCAGTTGCAGCACCGCCATGATTCCCACGCGAATCTTTTTCGCGCGCCGCCATTCCCGAATCAGCTCCTTGACCGCCACCGCACCGGCATCCATGTACACTTTTAAAAACGCCTCTTCCGCCAAGACCAGGGGCCGCAGCATTTTTGGCACGGTCAGCACCACTTGCCGGTGGATCACGCCCTCAAAGAGCACTTTCCTCGCCTGATTCAACCACTCGTCCACCGCCATCTTGAAGCAGCGCAGACACAGCCGACTCTTGCAGGTGAATCCGACCTTCTTTGTCGTTTGGCAGTCCCGGCACTGATACTCGTAGTAGCCTTCGCGAATATCGCCGCACGAGAGCATGCGTTCGACGTTTTCCTGCCAGTGTTCCGGGATCGCCCGACCATGTTCCCGCTCGTAACTGGCCGCGAAACCTGTCCAATGCTCCATAAATATTCGCTGCCACAGGTTGAGTTCCTCAAACGGCCGTTGTGTCATCCGCTGTCTCCTGTAACTCCT
>NZ_JBHGXH010000056.1:0-1074 GCF_041936445.1 Candidatus Darwinibacter acetoxidans
GCCCTGTTTTTCCGCGCTCGCAGTATAGCATGATTAACCTGCTTCGTTGTCTTTAACCCTAGCCGCTCCCGGATCTCTTCATGCGAAAAGCCCTGGTTGAGCAGCTTCAGGGCTTCCTCGTCATGGGCAGCCATTTACGCACCCAGGGCACGCCTGGCAGCCTCAATCTTTTTGTTGGCCGCGGCCAGGTCTGTCCTTAATTTTTCAACTACTGCCGGGTCCGGTCGCGTCGGCAAGACAATATTGATATGGTCCCCGTGTCCGGTTACGCTGCCGCCGATAAGTGCAACCAGATATGACGCGCGGACGTATGTTGCATTGTCGATCAGGTAGCCAACCTCATCCGCCTTCTTGCCGTCCACATAGATACCGATGGGGCGGGTGATCTCTGCCTCCGTTTTCAGGTGCGATTCTACCGCCGCCAGGAAGCCAGCCCAGCCGTTCTTCCGTCCCCGGATCTGCGCCGGGCAGTTCTTCTTGCTCCAGTCGTAGTGTTGTTTCATGCAGGCAGGGAACGGCTTTAGGCTGCCAACTTCTTTGATCAGCTTCGCCGCCAACCAGGCGGCATTTGCTTCAGCCTTCGCCAGGTTGCCGTCGCGGTTGACACAGATCTCGATAGCGATACTTTTCCTGTTGCCTGGCCCGTTCGTACCGTCGCCCGCGTGCCAGCCGTTTTCCGTTAGCGGTAGGTGCTGATAGATGACGGGCGCTTTCTTGCCGTCAGATGTTCCCCCGTCCACGGTGTAGTGCCAGGAAGGATTCGGGGCCACGCTGTGGACGTAGCGGTTGTGCATCTCCGCATCCGCACCTTTCGCAGCGTTCCCCGTCTGGTGGATGGTGATATACTCCGGCTTCATCGCGTAGCCGGGCCGCTTGGCCTTTTTTATCAGGTCAACCTTGATTGGGATCATCTGTATCCGCTCCTATGCCGTCGCTGTGTGTAATTTTCGGCCCGCCGCTCATCAAGGGCTTAATCACGTCATAAAAGCCCATCTGGGCCAAGGCCAGCACGCCGCCGACAATACCGCCAGGCAGACTTAACTCAACCAAAAGCAAGCCTAAAGCAATGCCAGC
>NZ_JBHGXH010000057.1:0-1749 GCF_041936445.1 Candidatus Darwinibacter acetoxidans
ATAGCCCTGCGTCAAATAATAGCTCCTTGAGGCTGCTGCGTATAAAGCGCTTTTGAGTAAGCGCGATAGCGATGCAGCGATGGAGGATATGGTCGTCCACGGGGTAACGCATTTTAGATCCTCCCTTCAATTGTTGTCTGGTGGCGGCGTTGTTTAACCGGGTGGCCGCCATTCCGGTCTTGCCGGGCAAACTCCGGCGGGCCGTGTAATTTAAAGCAAGCCTTTCTCTTTAAAGCTGAAGTAACAACCATCACCGATAATAATGTGATCCCGTACGGCAATCCCCAGAATATTGCCGGCCTCCACCAGGCGCCTCGTTACCTCCAGATCTTCCTGGCTGGGAGAGGGATCGCCGCTGGGGTGGTTGTGCACCAGGATTACCGAAGCGGCGCACTCTCGGACCGGGAGGCAGAATACCTCGCGGGGGTGTACTATAGAGGCGTTCAGGCTCCCCACCGAAACGATCTCATATCCCTGGACACGGTTTTTCGTGTCCAGGAGCAGGACTATAAAGTGCTCCCTCCGCTTGAAGCGCAGGAAGTCCATCACCATCCCCGCTGCGGCGATGGGGGATGTGACGGCCCGGGGGCGGCCCTCGCTGCCGGAGGGCGCTGGGGCGATCGTCAAAGCGTCCCTCATGATGGGGGTAACGGTAAGTTCCAGACGTGGGACGCGGTAGGGCGCGATACCCTTCTCCATGTGGCTGATGCCGGGGATATCCTCCACGCCGATGATCTGCTTCATGTGCCTTCCTCCTCCTTCCCCCTGGTCCGGCAGGGGGCACCGTAGTAGCGGGTAGTCCGCTCCATGCGGCCCCCCTCCGGGGGGCCGGAGCAACGGACTAATATTCCCAGTGTTCGGGAATCTGCTCAGACTGCCAAGCGAACCAAGGCGCTTGGAACAGCTCCGAAGCGGACATCTTCCGCACAACTTCCGGCGGCGGCCAGTCGAGATCCGTTTCATCATCGGGAGCCCAGAAGGGCGAAAGTTCGATTTCAAGTTCGGCGTTTTCTATTTCGATCGCTTCCGGCAGGTGGTTGGGTTGCGTGTAGAGAGAGCCCACCGCCTTTATAAATACAGGATTTTCCGGGTCCACTATAATATAGCGGGCCACGAAGTCACCGTATTCTGCCAGGTCGGCATAGTTACGTTTTTTCACGATCTCGTCACTGCTAAACACTTTACGATCCATAAGATTACCTCCTGGCGGTAGGTCGCCACCCGTGATATTTTTCCTTTCTGCCGGGATTATCGGCTCCCGGCCAGGCCGGATTAGGCTACCTCTTCCGGCGCGATGTCCGCGTCGGAGATATGGCGGCCATCCTCCAGATCGATAAAGCAAATCTCGTCAATCGTGTGCTGGTGCAGGTGCTCCAGCACTAGGCGGGCGGCCTCTATGGATGGGCCGCGCAAACCGGTGCGGAAATTCACCGTCACCCGGTTCTGCTCGACTACAATCTCCCTACCCCCGTCCGTGACGATACGGACAGACGACATTTCGGTTGCATCCTTCATCCGCCCGACGGCGTAAAAACCGCCAGGGGTGCCGACCACACAAGGGGGCATCTCTGGCTCCGGGCCGCCATCCCGGAAAAACAATACCTGCTCATATGGCGGCAGCGCAAATACGCTATCCGCAGCCGCATATAGAGCCTTCATTTTGTGTTCCTCGCTCACGGGGTTATGCCCGTAAGTAGTAACCATTCTGATAACTTTCATCTCTTCTCCTCCTTCCTTTCTGCCGGGATT
>NZ_JBHGXH010000058.1:0-2561 GCF_041936445.1 Candidatus Darwinibacter acetoxidans
AGAGAGAAAACGGCTAATTGATGACTACACGGTTCGAGTGGTGATTGAGCAGGAGTTTGCTTTCTAGGCAGGGGCAATGCTTTGCCTCTGCCGGCCACCTATCGTGAGCAAAATGCGGTCAAAGAGCGTGATTAGCAACACCTTGAGCACACCTTCCTAGATCCGGAATACTATACAAGGTAACTGAAGGGGGGATGTTGGTTGGAGAGGAAAAAGTGGTTGGTTTTGCTGGCGGCGGTGGTTGTGGTGGCTGTGCTGCTGGGGGCCAGTGCCTCGGGGCAGACCCTGCAGAAGGTGCGTTTGTCGGAAGTGGTGCGTTCCGTCTTTTATGCTCCCCAGTATGTGGCCCTGTCCTTGGGGTTCTTTGAGGAAGAGGGGTTGGAGGTGGAGCTCCAAACGGCGTGGGGGGCCGACAAAGGGGCTGCCGCCCTAATTTCCGGCGCTGTGGATGTGGGCTTTTTCGGGCCCGAAGCTGCAGTGTACATCTACCAGCAGGGCGCTGTGGATCACATCGTGGGTTTTGCCCAGCTCACCGCCAGGGACGGTTCCTTTTTTATGACCAGGGACGTCAATGAGGATTTTGTCTGGGATAATGTGCGGGGCAAGACTATTGTGGGCGCGCGCCTGGGTGGCGTGCCCCAGATGACGTTGGAATGGGTTTTGAAACAGCACGGGATTCGGCCCTTTGAGGATGTGGAGATCATCACCAGCCTGGCCTTTGAAGCGGCGGTGGGTGCCTTTGAGGCAGGACTTGGCGATTACATCGCCCAGTTTGAACCGGCTTTAAGTGAACTTGAGGCCCGGGGCAGGGGCAAGATCGTGGCGTCTCTGGGGGCAGAAGCAGGACCTGTGAGCTACACCGTCTACCATGCCCGCAAGAGTGAGCTGGAAAGAAACCCTGACCTTTTTGTGCGCTTTACCCGGGCCATCTACCGGGGTCAGCTCTGGGTCAATGAGCATGCCGCGGAAGAGGTGGCGAAAGTGATCGCTCCCTTCTTCCCCCTCATCGACCACGACATCTTAGTGCGCAGCATGGGCCTTTACCAAGCCATCGATGCCTGGCATCCCTGGCCGGTCATCTCCGAAGAGCACTTCCTGCACCTCCAGGAGATCATGCTGGAAGCAGGGGAGCTGGAGGAATTTGTGCCCTTCAGCGAACTGATGAATACCGAGCTGGCTAGGCAGGCGGTGGGGGATCTGCCGTAGGCTTTTTGCGTGGCAGGGCAAGGGGGGAAAGCACGTGGCCCGCGTGGAGCTGAGAAGTGTCAGTTTGAACTACCACACCCTGGCCGGCGAAGTGAAAGCGCTGGAGGATATCGATCTTGTCATTCAGGACCAGGAGTTTGTGGCCGTTGTGGGACAAAGCGGCTGCGGCAAAAGCACGCTGCTTTCCCTGATCAGTGGCCTTTTGAGGCCCACCCGCGGCTCCATCTTCATCGACAGCGAAGAGGTCCAGGGCCCAAGCAACAGGGTGGGCTACATGCTCCAAAACGACTACCTCTTTGAGTGGCGCACCATTTTAGACAACGCCCTGTTGGGCCTGGAGATCCGCCGGGAAAAGACGCCGGAGGCGGTGGAAGAAGTCAGGGCCATGCTCAAGGCCTACGGTCTGGGGGGCTTTGAGCACTACTACCCCGCACAGCTCAGCGGGGGCATGCGCCAGCGGGTGGCTTTGATTCGCACCTTAGCCACCAGGCCCGATGTGCTCCTTTTGGATGAACCCTTTTCCGCCCTGGACTACCAAAACCGCCTGGCGGTGGGGGAAGAGGTGGTGAAGATCCTCAGGGAGCGCCAGAAGACTGTGATCATGGTCACCCATGACATCCCCGAGGCGGTGAGCATGGCCAATCGGGTGGTGGTCATGACGCCCCGGCCCGGGAGGATCCGCAGCATCCACCGGATCAAAATGTGCGATGAGGGGCTCACGCCCCTCCAGACCAGGGAGCGGCCGCAGTTCCGGGAGTACTTCACCACCATCTGGAAGGAGCTGAACCGGGATGACTGAAGAAACCATCTCCCCGGAACACCAAGCTTACCTGCGCAGCCTGCGGCTGAAGGCGGCCTTGGTCCGCTGTACCCAGATCGTACTACTGGTTGGGCTTTTTGTTCTTTGGGAAGCCGCGGCCTCCCGGGGCTGGATCAACGCCTTCATCTTCTCCCAGCCCACCAAGATCTGGGCCGCCCTGGTGCGCCTCTACCGGGAAGGGGGCCTCTGGCGGCACCTGGGCTGGACCGTTTGGGAAACGGTTTTGGGCTTCACGGTGGGCACCGCGGCAGGCGTGGTCATCGCGGTGATGCTTTGGTGGTCCGAGTTTTTCTCCCAGGTGATGGACCCCTACATCGTGGTACTCAACAGCATCCCCAAGGTGGCCCTGGGCCCCATTTTCGTGGTCTGGCTGGGCACCACCATCACCGCGGTTGTGGCCATGGCCATCGCCGTTTCCATCATCGTCACCATTATGATGATGCACACCGGTTTCAAGGAAGTGGACCCCAACAAGGTGAAGCTCGTGCGAACCTTTGGAGCCAGCAAGGGGCAGGTCCTCTGGAAGGTGATCATC
>NZ_JBHGXH010000059.1:0-2221 GCF_041936445.1 Candidatus Darwinibacter acetoxidans
TCGCCCTCCCTTTCTCACGCTTTCCTATGCTTTCTTATAGTTTATCTTTTAAGTCATAGCTTGTCAATATCTTTTATTGCTAATTAAGCGAAAGTGTGATAATTTATAAGAAAAAAGGAGAGGCAATAATGGAAAAACACTTTACACCCGAAGAAGTTGCCGAAAACCTTAAAGTTACCAGGAAAACAATTTATAACTGGATTCATGAAGGAAAACTCCAGGCCGTCAAGGTCGGTCACTTCTGGCGCATCAGCGAAACAGAACTTAAACGGCTTTTGAAAGGATAGCGGCCAAGGTAAAGGCTTTATCCCTCTGCTGTCATGTTCACCCTGCAAGCTCGGGTCCACTGGCAGAACGGCCCGCTCTCACTTATTCCAGCGGAATAAAGGCAAGTCTCACCTTTCAGGCCAGCACCAGGCCCGGCCACCATCCGGGCCAGTCTCCCCGTAGTTCGCGCAGCCCTCCCGACCAGCTTTCTTATTTTATTTTAACGATCATTCCCGCAGCTCCTTTCCCTTCGCCTCTTGATACTGTACCAAGGGGTCGCCTAAAAACCCTTGGTGTATAGCGGAATTTTCGGGCCTGACACACTTAATACACACTCACCAGCCCTCCGGTTTCTGCACCGGCCTGATAAAACTGCGCTTTTCGCCATACCAGCAGGCCAGGGCTGCGGCCAGCACCAGGTCATCATGAACGCCCTCTCTCCATGCTTCGTAGCTGTCATGAGCCGTCTTGACGTTTATTTTCACCTTGAAGTTAAGCAGCTCTTCTATCAGTACCGGCGCCAGGGGCAACCTGCCGGCCACCTTCAACCTGCCGGATTGAAACAGCACCTGAAGGGTTGTTACCAGGTCCCGCTTTGGGACATGGAATCCGCCGCCTCCTACAGTAACCGCGTTGCCGCCGGTTATCGTTATCGCCACTGGCCGCAGGCCGGCTTTACGGAAAAGGTCCACCACGGGCCGGCCAACGCCGGTAGCGTCCACCACCAGGGTCGCCTGATTTAATAGCTGCCTGGAGCGCATCAGAGCCTGCACCTGCTCAACTATGGCCGGATAGGGGGTTCCCAGCTTTGGCCGTTCTAAATGGCGAATATGGTATTCATAGGGCCTGGGGTCGTAGCGGTATGCTTTGCGCTCTATCGCCACCAGGGCCGTATAGTCCTGCGCCTGTCCCAGATCAAGGCCGACAAAAAACTTATTCACCTTCAGCACCTCCGAAAAGGGGTTTTACTTCTTCCGTTATCGCCGCCTGCACCAGGTCATAACTAAACACCTGGTCCACCGTTTCAACAAATTCACAAAGATATTCCTGCCGAAACCACCAATCGCCCAGGGCCTGCCGTTCTTCCTCTAAGAACTCCGGGCTAATTCTCGGGCAATCGTGAGCCGTGATCATGATCCGCTCCCAGCTCTCGCCGCCGTTTGTCCATTCTTCAAAGAAATGGCCGCGCTTACCAAAGGGAGTTGACATAAGTATAAGCCGGCCACCGCTTACCGCCAGCATCGGCCTAACGCTAAAATAAAGTTCATCTACTACCCTAGCCGCTTCATCTTCGACAATTAGATCAGCACCGCTATAACCCCTAACGGTAGCCTCCTTACCAGGCAAAGATACAATTCTGCTTTTATTAGTTAGGGTCATGCTCAACCGATTATCTTCCGTCAGCTCTGGCTGTTCATCCAGCCGCTTTAATGCCTCCTGCACCTTGCGGAAAAGCTCGCCTGACTGCCTCAGGGAAGGGCTGACCAGCAGCACCAGGGAAGCAGGATAAAACAACGCCCTGTGCAGCGCCAAGATCGCCGCCGTGGTGCTCTTGCCGCTCTGCCTGGAGCAGTTTAAGAGTAACCGCTTCCCGCTCCACCGCAACGCCTGGGCCTGCCAGGGGTCAGGGATAAAGCTCAATGCTTCCCGGGCAAAAGCCACCGGGTCTAGGGCCTGCACCAGATTACCGGCCAGCATCAGCTTCAGCCTCCTTTACTGCCTGGGCCAGGGCAAGCCGGGCCTCGGGCCAGGGTTCCAGGGTCTGAAGGATTACTGTCCGCAGCTCCAGCCACTGGGGGGCCAGCACCACGTTAACGGTTCCCTCTTGCTGTAGCTCACCCTGTAACTTCGCTAAAAGTTCCAGACAGGCTCTCGCTTCTCGTATGCCAGTTAAAGCCGTCCGCAGCTCCCCGGCCTGCTCCGCTTTGGTAAGGATTGAAAGGGCCTTGTCCCG
>NZ_JBHGXH010000060.1:0-9178 GCF_041936445.1 Candidatus Darwinibacter acetoxidans
TGGAGCTCGTTTATGGCCTTGGTGAGCTCGCTCATGCGCGTTTCCATGCGAACGAGCAGGTAAGCTGCCACGGCTATAGAAAAGGTCGTCTGCACGGTAGACGTGATAAAATCTTCCATGACTTAATTTCACCTCCGTAAATTAGCGCCATCTAAAGGTAAAGGCGGGAGTGTCTTCCCGCCTTAAACGCAAAACAACACCACACAGGCAAGGCATAGGCATGCACTAAATGAGCTTCGTGGTTCCGGTCTCTACGAGCTCGGCGCCGACGATGCTTAAAGGCGGTATGCCAAATATGCTTCTAGTGATGATGGTGTTCATGGCAGCTTCGACCTCCTGCGCGGTAATGCCGGGCTTTGGGTCGCTCAAAGAAAGCATCCACTTGCCGTCTTCGGTATCAAATATCATTCGCAGTCTTCGCTTAGTCTCCATCGTTACACCTCCCTTCGGTCAAATCAGCTGCTGCGTACTACTCGACTCTGTTGGTGTCTACTTTCTGCACTTCAACCAATCCGTCGCAGTCAAGCAGTCCGGCTATCGCCTGACCCACAGCTGCGACGTCATCGGGCTCGGCGATTACGTCAACGCCAGCGATGGACCTGCTGCGAAGCACGGGCTTGCCCCAATCGTCCTCTCCTACCTTGATCCTCAAAGTCATGCGGCTTGCTATAGGCTGGTATGTGGCCATGTTCACCCCTCCTTTCAAAAGTCCTTTAAGCACACAATACACGAGGCAGATAATGTATTCAATTCGCATAATTTATGCGAGCGCCGAAAGAACATATATGCATGAGGAGCTTTCACGGCCGCCACGAGCGCGCAGGATACCGCAAAGAGCCTTCCCAACATAACAGCACATAACAGCGGTCAAAAAAGCAAGCAGGCCCTGCGCGCTCACAGGCGGCCTAGCCCCGTCGGCGCCATGCGCAAAAGCCAGCGCAGCAAAGGCGGGCAAAGGCGCATATGGCGCATGGCTTGCCGACGGAGGGTAAGGGAAAGGGATAAAAACAGTCGCAGGGTTCGTATCTCATGCCGCCTCAAGGCCTGGAGGTCGCCCGCCGCCTCGCTTCGCCCCCACGCGCTTTAGCTCGCTCCCCCCACCCGCCCCCGCTCCCAAAAGCGCGTGGTCGCTTCGCACGGCGGCGGCCTTCATAATAACCCCCCTCTCCCGATTCTCGGGATCTCCCCCCAAAAGGGGGGGAGAAAGATTAAGGAAACATCACATATTCCACCCCCCAAACGGTGGGCGGACTAAAAAAGCATGCTCGAGCAGTCGCCTTGTCAAGCGCAGGCCCTTCGGGTCGCTGGCGCGACGCTTGACAAGGCGCCTTTGCTCTCGCAAAGACAAAGGCGTCCGCCCCCCCGTTTGGGAAAAATGTTTAAGTTTCCACTTCTCTGTCGTCTTCTTCTGGCCTTCGTGGGCGCGCTCGTTGGCGCGCTGTTGCCTCTGTGGTTTCTCTTTCCCCGCTCGCTCGCTCGCGGGTGGAGGGCAAAAAGAAAAGCCCGGCTGTGCGCCGGGCCTGCTTTGCTCTGCCTTATTTTGCGTTAACTGCCTGCTTTAAGTTTTCGTCTAGAAAGTCTATGAGCTCGCTTGCCTGTGCCATCGTGAGGTCAGCCGTGCTTTCTATGTCGTACCTTTCTTTTATGCAGTCTCTGATAAATTCTTCGTCCACTCCCATCTTTCTTGAGATCGCAAATATGGCCTTGCGCTGGTTTTCCGTCGCCATGCGCTCGCCCTGCAGAGGCACGGTGCTGGCGTATAGGTGCGCACCTGTTTGCTGGCTTTTTCGCACCTCCGCGGCAAGATCTGCGTCCTCGAGGTCTTGGGTGAAGATATCGGATAAGGACCCTACGGTTAGGGCTGCGTCCACAAGGGCGCGCTTGCGTGCCATTTTCAAAACAGTATTCGCAAGCGTATATGGGTCTTGTCTGGCGTACTTGCGCTCTTTCGTGTTCGCCTGCCCAAGCCCCTCGGTTATGGTCTCGCCGTTTGCGGCAACGAGCGAACAGCGCACCATGTAGGCAAAAAATCCGGCTTCAAAGTCTTCCACCTTGCCAACTATCTCAAACCGGCTGCGCAGTCCCAGTAACACCGTTATCTTTTCTGCGCCCGGCTTTAAGAGCACCTTTCTGTCGCCTGCCCCGGGTATGGCGCCGTAGTCTCTTCCTTCCAGCAGCTGCGTCTTGATAAGATCCTGAAAGGCCCCGATCTTTGAAAGCGCCGCGGCAAGCTCGCGCGGATCCTTTCTGGCTACGATTGAAAGCTCGTCTTCCGCCCTGTTGACCATCGTTTCTTCCCTTGCTGTCGTCATCTTTATGTCCTCCCTTTTATGTTTTATATCTTGATCTCTTTTCGCAGGTCGTAAACGTCCCTTAGCCGCAGAAAAATGCCAAAACCCGCCTCAAGCAGGCGATCTGTGACGACAAAGTCCCTATGGTCATCGTTGTCTTCGCGGGAAAACCGCAGGATCCTCACGCCATCTATCGGGTATTTTTCGTCTTTGAGCATCTGCGCGTAGGCTGCTACCTGTATGATGTGCTCGGCGTATATGTTTCCGGAGGTCTTGATGTCAACGAGGGCCAACCTGCCGTCAAGCTCTCCGTACCAGTCGATCGTCCCGCCTACACGGTAGCGTTCGCTTACCATCTGTTCTTCTATCAGGTGGGTCAACATCTCGTGTTTTTCAAGCCACGCGCGGAATTTATCGGCGGCGTTTTGTGCCGCCTCGATCTCTTCTCCCGTGTATTTTGAAAAGTCCACCTCAGGGCCGCCGACCATGGCTTGGATCATCTCGTGGGCGCACGTGCCCGCCCCCGCTGCGGCCGCTGTGTAGGCGGTGGTGTCTATGCCCTGAAGGCCCATCTTGTTCGCCCATGCCACAAGGTGAGGCTTGTTTAAAAGTCCTACTATTGTGGTTACGCCTGGAACGATGGTGCCGTCTTTTAGCCTATACCTTTGGTGTGCCCTTGCCCGTTTAAAGCCACTTTTAACCGCCATGGCGCTTTCCTCTTTTCATCCAGCGTGCCGCGGCAAGCTGTGCCGCTATGGCCTGCTCGTCATTCGCTATCCGTACTGTCCACTTCCCCGCTTTTACCACAACCGCGCCGTTTTCTTTTGCGATCTTCAATGTGTTGTCCTCCTTGAGTTGTCGTTATGATTATATTATACGTCTTTTAGATATACTGTCAATAGAAGATACGCATTTGTATCATGACCATTACTGACCTTAGCCTATGACCATTACTGACCTTCCTTCTCGTGGCAAACTCACCGGCATGTCACGAGACACCGCAGGAACAGCCAGGGAGGCGCGAAAACCGAAAGCGGCTCGCCGTGTTTTTTTGGCCGCGCATTTTTTTGCGCGGTCTCCGCCGCCATAATGCGCGCAGCCTGCGAGCACTGACCGCCCCCGAGCACACGCCCCTGTGCGTGGGCGAGGGCTTGCACTGTGCGAGCTGGCGCGCGCATGGCGGCGGAGAGAGTGTCGGCAAATAAAAAGGCCCCGGGCTGTGTCCCGAGGCCGGCGCTTGATCCTTTTAGGCGTGCATTAAGGCCCACATATTTTTTAAAGCTGTCTGTCGTCTCTTTCCGGGTGTGTGCGGGCAAACTCAAGCAGGGCGAGGCAGTTCCAGGCGGCATGCGCCAGGTGGTTTAAAGACGTCTCAGGATCTGCGTCTTCGCCTGCCCACCAGCTCCAGAGGTGCCTTTGAGCCGCAGCATAAAGCCTGCTCCAATCAAGGCCTGCCTCCCAGTTTCTTTCTCCGTATTTTTCGGCACCGCAAGAAAAGACG
This sequence comes from Candidatus Darwinibacter acetoxidans, assembly GCF_041936445.1. Taxonomy (NCBI): domain Bacteria; kingdom Bacillati; phylum Bacillota; class Clostridia; order Candidatus Darwinibacteriales; family Candidatus Darwinibacteriaceae; genus Candidatus Darwinibacter; species Candidatus Darwinibacter acetoxidans. Next base: position 3,793 of record NZ_JBHGXH010000060.1, read on the forward strand.
CGAACCAATTCTTTTAGGGCAAAGGGAGGCATCAGGTCGTATCTGAGCTTTCCCGCGTCGTCTTTTTCAGCCTCACGCTTCGCTGTCATGGTCGTCCCTCACGACGGGCGTGTAAAGAAAACAGGGCAGGCCCCAGGCGGGCACATCGCCGCCCACAACCTTACAGAACTTTCCGCCCACCCTTTGAGCGCAGTTACCGCACATCGCCTTGAGCTTCTTGCTCATGCGTCTGCCTCTTCGTCTTCCGTCTCAAAATGCACGGCCAGCGGCCTGTTTTTTGCCCCGCATGCCTGGCACGTCCAGGGAAAATGCGTGGCGAGCATGCAGGTGTCCTCGTCTTCCGTCTTTGCCCCGCATTTGCTGCATTTGACGAATAAAAGCATGGCTCTCACTTCCCTTCTTCTATTTCGCTCACGGCTACAACTGTCTTCGACGCTACCTTTAGCGGCACGACCACGACCTCGGACTCAAGCCGGTCAACTTGCGAGTCATCGGACCACACGCCCGCCTCCGTCATGGCGTCAAACAAGACCTTAAACCTGTTGTCTATGTCCCACCTGCCGCGCGAATGTGCCTCAAAGCGCACGCGCACGGCTATGCGCCCTTTCAGCGGTTTCTCGTGCTGAGCCTGAAGCAGTGCAAACATCGCCTCCCGCTTCCAGCTGCGCCCCGTCTTCGTGAGAAATATCCCGCCATGTCGGTTTACTGCGTAGCAGCGCCAAAGTGATGGCGGTACTCCGGGAATTTCCGCCTCAAAGATCGGCCGTTTATTTGGCGTTTCTGATGTGTTTCTTGCCTTTTCACTCATGACAGGCCTCCTAAAAAAGTCCTGACTTGAAGATCGGCTTTTGTTCACGCTCGCGCCTTACGGGCTTTGCCCGTCCCGTAAAGCTCATGGGCTCGCCGTCATAAGCGAGCTCAAATGAGCGTCCTGCCACGCCGCGACGAGTCTTTGACACCGTTGCGATGATGCGCGGCGCTCCGTAAGGTTCAATGGGTGCGTCCTTAAACAAGTCAATTTGGGCGCTGCTTAACTCCTCCACTATGCCGCCGCCTTTGGCACTGCCGACCAGCGCCGAACCGGAAGCCTGGAGCTGTTTGCTCGCCCTTCCCATCTGCGACAAGAGGAGAAACATAATGCCGTACCTCTGGGCCATCTCCTTCAAGGTTGGCATGGCTTCGTTTACGCAGTCTAGGTCGGACTGGCGCGGTTTCCTAAGAAGTGTCAGGTAGTCTATCGCCACGAGCGAAGGCATGTAGGCTTCAACTTCTCTTCGGACGTCTTCTATGGTCATGCGCTCGCACTTGCCAAGCAGTTGAGACCCCGGCGGCTCTGACCCGTAGATCAAAAGCCTGTCCGAGAACTTTCTGCGCATCCGTGTTACTGCGTCCTTGAACTGCTCCGTTTCCCGGCGGGCGTGCCAGCGCACCCGTTCCGCCGTCATGTACATCTCGCGCTGGAGCAGCCTCTCCGCGACCACCTCGGGCGCCATGTCCAGCGAAAAAAGCATGGCTGTGCCGTTCGGGTTGTTTTGCAGGTAGTGCTCGACGCCTGAAAGCATGAGCGACGTCTTCATAGACCCTTGAGCGCCGACTAAGACCAGCAGTTCGCCGGGAAGCAGCCGGCCGAAGGAGTTGTCAAGCTCGTCAATGCCGAAGCCGAACTTGTCCGCCTCGTCCCAGCCTGCGACCTCCTCTTTGAGGCGGCGTACGTATGCGGGCACTGTGAGCAGGAACGCGCTGTCATGCGAGGCACCTGCCTCCTGCACTGCCGAGCGCGTCACCAGGCGCCTCAAGGCGGTATCAGACATGGCATAATCGACCTTGGTCAGGATGTAGCGCACGTAGCCTACGATGTCATGTGCCTTCCAGCCGAAACCGTAAAGCCTTTTTGTCTCGGACTCTGCCATCTGCTCGATGACAAATCTGCCCTCTTCTGCCGGCATCTCGGCGAGCATGGTCTTCGTGAAGTACACGATCCGCGCTATCCGCTCATTTTCCGACTCGCCTTCTTCCGGTTCGACCTTGACATTTGCAGACGTCCACTTCGTGTCCCAGGTGGGATCTTCTGCCGCTTCGGCAGGTTTTGCCTGCATGCGTGTTTCGTCAGTCATGCCACTTCCTCCTTTTGCGCCTCTGCGGCAGGCGCGATGTCAGGGTCCAGGCCTGACATCCAGCGGTCAAGGCGCGGTACGTACTGCGCGTCCCGCCCCAAGACGACCTGCGCCCAGGCTTCGATGTTTGAAAGCCGCCCGTTTGCTCGTGCCTTGTCGGCCAGCACATCGGGCGAAAAGAGGGCGAAAAAGAGCCTTCTTGCCTCCTTCGTGTCGCCTGCCCTGTCTGCGGGCCAGGCCGATACGAGGTCGCGGAAGAGGGCCTCAAGGCGGTCTGCTAACCCTTCGGGCAGGGAGGGCGCATGAGGCACGCTGCGGTACCTGCCTTCAAGCACCTTGGCCATGTTCGTGGGACAAATGAGCCAGTCAAAGTCGGCAGACCAGTCGGTCTTACGGCCCATCAGGAAATCGCTTTGCCTCACGGACTCGAAGTAACTCCGCCACCAGTCGAGCGTCTGACGGCTTTTGTCCTCGCGCCACCTCGCCCTCAAGCGCTTTTCTCTCGTCGAGTTCCAGACCTTAAGCGAGCGGAGCTCGGGCAAGATCTCGTGGTAGAGTGCGGCGATGTCTTTGTGCGGACATGCCGGGACGGAAAAGGCCTTTGGTTTTTTCTTTGCTGTTTTCGTGCAGTCGTCTGAGCTGTGGCAGTGACCGCTGCGTGCGCGGTCTGTCCTGCCTTCCGGTGAGCCGGCATCACGGGCCGGGTAAGTTTCGCCGTCAGGGTAGGCCTCATCGCCGTCTGCGGTGGCACACCTGCCGCTTGAAGCCTGCGGGCCAACCGAGCCGGCACGGCCGCCCGTGGCGTCGGTTTCAAGATCTTTAGGCTGGTTAGGGCAAAGGCTGTCTTCGGCTTCTTTTGACTTCGGCGTCAGTTTTGTTTCGGAAGTTTCGGCCTTTGCTTTATCTGCCGTATTTTGAGATGTACCTGTCGGTTTTTCTGTCCTACTTGATTGTCCGGCGGATTCGTCCGCGGACGTTTCCGCGTAAGCGGAAGAAGTACTTACTCTATTCTTATCTATTCTATTCTCTTCTATTCTATTCTTATCTGCTCGGGACATTGTCCCGACATTGTCCCGACAATCTTCTAAAGTTTCCGCCTGCCTTTTCTTCCTGGAAGCCTTGCGTGTACTGTATTCGTCCGCTATCTCCTCAAGGCCGTCTGTGGATATTTCCGCAACTTCTTTTCCGGAAACTTCGCTGAAACTCACCGAAAACAGGCCAAGTTCTTGGCAGTTTCCGGCGAGTTTTCGGAAGGTTTGAGGCGAAACTCCGACAAATCCGCACCAACTTTGAAGCGGAAAGCGCACGGAACCTCCCGCACTCTCGCCTACTTCCTCCGTCTTCTCCGCTATGATCTCAAGCACGTTCCAGTAAAAGCCGTAGCCTTCGAGGCCGGATGTCGCCTTAAGCATGGCCAGCTTTTCGTTTCTTGACGCCGCCGTGTCGTGCTTAAACCACTTCATAGCTTCCCACCTCTTCGCCTTCCGCCGCGTCCGTGCCGCGCTCTTGCTCTCTTCCGCTCACCGGCAGCTGAAGCTGCAGCGGGACGTCCGCAAAGACTTCCACCGGGTCAACTTCAAGCAGGTTCGGTATGTCGGCGCCGTAAGCGTAGCCGCGGAAGGGCACAAGTTCCTGGAAGTCTTCGACGTCATGGCGCATGTCGAGGTAAGTCGTCCCGTCTGCGTCTTCCTTTATGTGCCTCAGCTGGTGATATAAAACGGCTGTAACGGCAGACGGCGGGAGGCGGTCTAACATGGCGAGGCGGAGCTTAATGGCGAACTTGAGCCTGACACCTGTCGCCTGGTACAAGACGTCTTCCACCCATTCGGGCAGGCGCCAAACGGATGCGGCCTCCTTTGCTTTCTTCGATACGCAGTCGACGAGGAATAATATTTCGTCCGGGTTTGCCGGCATATCGAACTTGCGCACGAGCATCCAGGCTGCCTGCCGATACACGCACGCAACCCTGTTTTTGCCCTTGCCCAACTTCGCTGCCAGTTCAAGCGTAAGCATGGCGCCTAATCCTGCTCTTTCTCTGCCGCTGCCTCAGGCTCAAAGCTGACGGCGTCGCCCTCGTCGTCCGTGTCGGCGATGATGTCTGAAGGATTGACGCCGAACATCTCGCAAATCTTCGCAAGGAGGTGCAGCGAAAGCTGACGCTTGCCCGATTCTATGTTTGAGTAGTGGCCCTGAGCGATGCCGAGCGCCTTGGAGAGCTCCATCTGTGAAATGTCCTTTTTAACCCTCATGAGCTTGAGGTTCCTGCCGATCTTCCTCTTGTCCCAGGTATACATTAAGACTGCCTCCTTTTGTAGTAAATAATACTTTATCATTATACGGGTTTTTGGCTTACTTATCAATAGGTAAGTCAGTATGATATACTATGAATAACGCAAGTATATATATTGTAAAATGCGCCTATTTGGAATAATATATAATCTAAGAGACATAAGAGACGAGAATTGGCAAATACAGAAAGGAGGGCTACGCCTTTGAAGAAAAAGGAAGACAAGGAAGAACACGAAGGCATGGAGCTTGCCAAGCGCATAGGCTTGAGGATAAAGATAGCCAGGCTCAAGGCGGGCATGCTGCAGAAAGACCTGGCCGAGAAGGTAGGTTTTCACCGCATGAGCATCAGCGCGATAGAATCGGGCCGGCGTTTTACGACAATTCCCCAGCTGGTGGCCTTCGCAAAGGCATTAAATGTCCCTGTTTCCTACTTCCTGACAGGTGCGGAAGAGGAGATGACCGAAGCGGCGGACGAGTACACGGCCGAGATGGAAAAGCTCTTGGCCGTCCTGATGGAGCGCGACGCCGAGGCCGTGGCAAATTTGCGGAGCGTCATGGAAAACTGGGACAAGCTGCCGCCGGCGGATAAAAAGTTTATCATCAACACCATATCGTTTGCGCTGAAATCGGTAAAAGATCGTTTAGAATAATAAAGTCCATAAAACAATCATATAACAGGAGGAGCTCTTATGAACCCGTCAATAGCGGCGCGCCGACTCATGGAGGAGATCGGGGCGCCCTGCGATGAAGATGTTGTCGTATTGGCACTGAGGAAGCTCGATATCGTGTTGATCGAGGATAAAGCAGACCAGGTTGACGCCATGCTCGTCCACATCCCGCCCGGCAGGCCCGTCATAGCCGTCAACTCTGCCCGCCCCCTCTGCAGGAGGCGGTTTTCTATTGCGCACGAGATAGGACACTACATCCTTGGACACAACTCGCTTTTGTTTTCAGGAAGCGGCGGAGAGGGAATGATAAAGCGC
>NZ_JBHGXH010000061.1:0-2458 GCF_041936445.1 Candidatus Darwinibacter acetoxidans
CGTCGGCGCTCCACCACCCCTCGCCCGGATCGTCGTCGGCGTGGACCCCGCTGTCACCGGGAGCGAGACGAGCGACGAGACTGGGATCGTCGTCGTCGGGAAAGACGCAGCCGGGCACCTCTACGTGCTCGGGGACTACTCTGTCCGGGGCACCCCGCTTGATTGGGCCAAGCGCGTCGCGTGGGTGGTGGACAAGCACAAGGCCGACCGGGTTATCGGCGAGACGAACAACGGCGGCGATCTCGTCGAGGTGAACCTCCGCACCGTCTCGAAGAGTCTCCCGTTCAAGAAGGTGACTGCGAGCCGGGGAAAATACATCCGAGCCGAGCCGGTCGCCGCACTCTACGAGAAGGGGGAGGTTCACCACGTCGGCGCGTTCCCCGACCTCGAAGACCAGATGTGCGAATGGGTGCCGGGGGACGACTCTCCCGACCGTATGGATGCGCTCGTATGGGCGATCACCGAACTCGCCGAACCCGTCGAGGAGTTCGCCTGTTTCGCATTATAGGAGGCACATAGTGACTATCAGACAGCAACTCATCAACGCGCTCGCCCGGCTCCTCCGCGTCGAGCCCCCGGTGCGGATCGTCGCCGAACCTTACGAGGTCCGCGTCCCGAGCCCGGCCCCGCCCGTCGATTACGTCGAGACCCTGCACGACGACCCCGGCTGCGTCTACGTCTGGATCGCCCGGCAGGACACCACCGACGACCAGATCGCAAGTATCACCGAGAGCATCGGGCAGAGGGAGCCCAAGGCGCTCCACGTGGTCTGCCGAGACATCGCCGAGATCCGCAAGCTCTCCCCGGAGGATATCCGCAAATACCTTGCCCCGATCGTCAAGCGGGCAGAGGAGGGCGGATGGCAGTAATCGCGCCAGGCATCAAGGGCGGCGGCGCCCGGGCGCTCAACGGCGCTGGCACCCCGCAGGCGCTCGATCTCTCACAGTCGATCTTCTATAACCCTAGGCGAGGAGTCCCGCGCTACGAAGACCTGTACACGATCCGGCGATTCTCCCGCTCGCACACCGTATCGATCCCCATGCTCGCGATTATGGGGCAGGTCACGACGACCGAGTGGAGTGTCGTCCCGACCGTCGACAAGCCGACAAGCAAGCACTTCGCCGCCTGCGACGCTGTGATCGACTTCCTCGACGGGGGGTTCTCTCGCAACCCTATGACCTTCGATACGCTGTGCAAGGAGGTCCTCAACGACATCCTCGTCATCGACGCCGGCGTCCTCGAACTTGTCCCGGATGACGACGGATTCCTCGCGGAGATCTACCCGCGCGATGGAGCCACCTTCACAAAAAACCCCGACGAACACGGCCTCCTCCCCGAACCGGGCAGCGACGTCCCGGCATACTATCAGGTCGGGGCGCAGGCACCGTTCTCGCAGGACGCCTTCGGATCCGGGCTCCCGCGCATGTCGACGCTCTCGCAGATGGATACCCCCCTCTACCGGGCGATCACACCCATCCCCTTCTCCCGCGACCAGATCGTGTGGATCGAGGAAAACCCCTCGACCGACCGGCAGTATGGGTGGAGCCGCGTGCAGATGGCCCACCGGCTCATCGAGATCCTCATCAACCAAGATGTCTCGAACCTCAAGTACTTCCCGCAGAACGAGGTCCCGGAGGGCATCTTAAATCTACCCGGCCTGTCAAACGACAATCTGACCCGGTTCCGGGAGTACTGGAAAGATGAGATCGTGGGCAAGCCGCACAAGCTCGCCTTGATGAACAGCACGGACGCCACCTGGATACCGTTCCGGGCATCGCCGAAAGAACTGGAGTTCCTGGCGAGTCAGGAGTGGTACAACAACCTCGTCTGGATGTGTTTTGGGGTCTCTGCCAACGAGGTCGGCTACGTGCAGGACGTCAACCGATCCACGGCGCAGGAGCAGGCCGAAGCCGTCTGGCGGCGCACCACAGTCCCCCTCCTCGAACTGCTCCGAAACGCCATCAACCGCTCGATCCTCCCATTCCTCGAAGTTTATTGGGATGTCAACGGCGAGATAGAGTTCCGGTGGGACCCGCACAACCCCATCATCGAACGGCAGAAGCGGCTCGAGCAGGAATCCGACCTCCGGCACGGCCTCACCACGCCGAACCGCATCCTCGTCGAGCGTGGCGAGGAGCCGGTCCCGTGGGGCGACATGCCGCTCGCGCTCGTCGACTCCCTCGCCCGGATGCACCCGGAGTGGTTCGCCCGCGAGATCATCGGCATTGAGAACGCTCCCGAACCCCTCTACGGCGGCGGGCTCCTCCTCTCATCCCCGGACCCCGTGACCAAGGCGCTCGCAGCGATGAAGGCCGCTCCTGACGACGAGCCGGAAGAATGGAAGAGCCGCATCGAGGCGCTGCACCGCCGGGTCGCCGGAGTGTTCGACGACGCCCTGCAGGCACTCCGGCCGGCAATCGAGGCGGCGTTCCCGGCAGAGCGGCCCGAGGGTGACGCC
>NZ_JBHGXH010000062.1:0-1998 GCF_041936445.1 Candidatus Darwinibacter acetoxidans
CTTTCCCGCATTGCCGAGGCTTTCCAAGCCCGGAAAGCAGGTAGGGCCATCTCTGACAAGAACTACGCCAAAATCAAGGCGGCTATCGAAGCACTAACTGAAATTATGAGCATTGCCGAGAACGAGCGTTCTGGCAAGAGCAACGATGGAGAAGAGGATGTAAATATGACAACTGAAGATAACAAGGCCATTGAGGCGCTGAAAGAGAAGATCGAAGCCATGCAGGCTGAGATTGACTCTATGAAGGCGGCAAAGGCCAAGGAAGAGGAAGAGGCTGCACAGAAGGCTGCCGAGGCAAAGGAGGCCGAAGAGAAGGCTGCTGCCGAGGAAGCCAAGAAAGCAGCTGAAGAAGAAGAGGCGTTCAAGAAGGCGCTTATGGAGAAAATTGAGGCATTAGAACAGCGTGTTTCCAAGGCGGGCGCTGCCAGTAAGTCCATTCAGGGCCAGGACGGCGTACAGCCGCCGGACATCAGCGAGAAGTCCAGGCGCGACTCCTTTGGGCGCGTGCGGCGGGGGTGAGTAAGCATGACGTATTCTAACGATGAACTGTTGCAGAAACTCGATTCTGCACTCAAGAACGTGGGCGTTGACACGCTAGGTCAGGGGATTCTTGCCCCGCAGAAGTTCGACCGTTTCGTGCGAGCGATGCAGATTCGCACGAAAATCCTGCCTGAAGCGCGGTTTATCCGCATGGAAAGCCAGATTACCGATATCGATCGGGTCGGCTTCGTCGGCAGGGTGATCACCCAGGCGGTTGCACCTAATCCGCCAGCGAATAGTCTGAGCGGGGCGGTTGAGGACACCGTTGGCACTGAAACATCTGTAGCACCGGTTTTCGGCACCCAGGTGCTCCGGGCGGTTGAACTTCGGGCTATGACCGGGATTTCCGACCGTGCTCTTCGGCGGAACATCGAGCGGGGCGATTTCGAGAACACGCTCGTGGATCTCTTCGGAGAGGCCGCAGGTCGTGATTTTGAGGAGTTTGCCATCCTCTCTGACGCAAATAACACAGCAGACCCGCTGCTTTCCCTCATGAACGGGTGGGCAACCGGGGCTGCGAACCGGGTCTATGGCGTACAGGGAGCCAATCAGGCAGCTGAATTCGACCCAACTGACCCAGAATCCATCTTTGAGGCGCTTCTCGATGCGCTTCCCAAGCAGTACCTGCAGAACCGGGCCGAATGGCGTTTCTATGTGCCGTACGAGATTGAGAACAAGTACCGCGACGTCCTGCGGCAGCGGGGTACGGCGCTTGGTGACGCGGCCCAGATCGGCCACGAGGGGCTCAAGTACAAGGGTATTCCGATTGTCGAGGTTCCGATGCTCGAACGGGCCAACGTGGTCGCAGGTGGAGCAGACTTCAGTGGTGGCGTAGGCCGGATCTGCATGCTCCAGCACCCGGATAACATGGTTTGGGGCGTGTTCCACCAGGTTTCCATCGAGCGTGACCGGGATATCCGGAACCGGCGGACCGACTTCGTTCTCACGATCGAGGCCGATGCTGGCTACGAGAACCCGAACGCGGCGGCAGTTGCGTTCCTCGATATCAAGAACCAGAAGCAGTGAAGGTGACCGGGATGAGGCGCGTTGAGGTAACTAACCTCTCTAAAGAGATAGTTACCAGGGCGGGGCGTAATTTCCCGCCCACATCAACTACCGCCGTAATGGTGAGCGATAGCGGATTAAAGGAGGTTCGTGCATGCATTCACCTGAAGGTGGTAGAACCTTCCAGTAAAGCAAATAAGCCACAAGGAGACTACGTTTGCCCGTACTGTCCGTATACCTGTCCCACGCGGCGGGGGATGACGGCTCATGTCCGGCAGCGGCATCCAGAGCGCTATGAGGAGTATCGAGCAGAATGACAACGTTCTACAGTAGTGCCAAGGAAGTTATTGCGTATACGGGCGTTCGGCCCGAAGCGCTACGCTGTGATAGCGACGCTGCTCTTGAAAGCCTTCTAGAATCGTGGCTTGTACAAATTAAGAGCCTTATCGATGC
>NZ_JBHGXH010000063.1:0-3617 GCF_041936445.1 Candidatus Darwinibacter acetoxidans
TTTGGAACAAGCTGACCATATCTAGAGACGAAAAATCCCCGTCTTGCAGTGATTGTAAGGATTGTAGTTTGAGAAGGTCCGCAATCAGATCACTGTCAAACGCCTGTTTGTAGAATAAGAGGGCCAACGGATTGGCCCTCAACTGAATCTTTTTACCTCCGATGATCGTCGTTCGCACTCCTTACCCCTCCTGTCCAGGGAACGTCACTTCATCGAACCAGTTGTCAAAGATAGTCGCGTTGGTGGTCTCATCGCGCTCAATGACGCTCTTGACGATCTTCTTACCGTTGTGGTCAATCGGCAGGATCGTAATATTCAGCGTCTCGGTGGTCGGAGTAGCCGTATCGGTGGTTGTAGCCGCGTTATCGGCAGGCCGGCTAGCGATGCAGCTGTAATACACAAATCTGCGGTTACGCTCGTCGCCCAGCACCTGGCCAAGCAGCGCAAACTCCTTCGGCTGCCCGTCGGCAACCTCGACCAACATGCCCTTGTTATCAACTTCCCAGCCGAGCATTTCTGCCAGGATGTCTTGCGGCACCAGCGCCATCTCAAGCGTGCCACTGTACCCGTTGTTGGTGTACCTGCTGTAGTACTTGCGATTGTCGGCAAAAAATGCCGTCTCGCCACCCTCCGGATTCATAGTCAGGTTGACTGCTCCCGGTATGTGGATTGGCGTTCCCCAGCCGGTTGTCCCAGCAGCCACCTCCGTCGATGCCCCCATGGCTGCGTCAGTCATCCCGGTGTCCGCGAACGCTATTTCAAGAGTGGCGTCGTTGTCTTGGGCCACTTTTGCAGCGAGGTAGATTGTCGCCCCAGCGTGCCTGGCAACGAATACAGCGCTGACCACCTCGTCATTGTTGAGGGCGTTGACAATCGTAGATGCAACCTTAGTTGCGGTAGTGTGAGTTTCGCTTGCTAGTGGCACCACGACACCATGAGGCGAGCTCTCCCCCAGCAACGTAGTAGCAGTGACCGTAATTGTCACCTCTCCGTCTTTTGTCGGCGGATCGGTCACCTCAATGCTCTGGGTTTGAGCGATACCATCAAACGCGATATGCACCTGCTCCAACCCAAATCTGACTTTATTCATCCTAATTCCCTCCTACCAATCTGATTTGATAAATAACCTGATAGAGCTTTTCGCTCTCCACGTACGTCTCAATCTTCCGGTACGGCAACCGCAGCTCTCGTAGCTTGTCCTCAATCTTCTTCTCGCTCGGTGGATGCTTGATCGTGTGGTAGAGTTCCAGCTGATAGTTCCCCACCTCAGCATAGTTCTGATTGTCAGCCTGGACGTCAGAACTATAGGCGTAAAGCACAACCGTATAGGGCGGTTCTGGCGGCGTAGTGAAGTGATGGTAGGCACAAGGGAAGCCAAGATCCCGCATCTCCTGTATCAGATCCAGATATGTCATCCTAGCCACCCCTCCCAAGAATCTGTACGATTTTTCTCTCCAGCTGCGGAACGTGACGTTCTTCAGCAGGCTTGATGTGCGGCCTACCTTCCACCCTCCCTCCTCCGCGTTTGGCATGGCCGTGTTCCAAGAGGTGAGTGAGCTGAGGCTTTTTCTTGTTGTAAACTACATATCTCCCCTGGCCCTCCTTCCTAGCTGTCCAGCCTTTAGCGTACTCGCCGGTATCTTTGGGCGAGGTTTCACGGAGATCAGCGGCCAGAGCCTGTGCGGTCTCCTTCACCGCTTCTTCGATAGCTGCCCCTACCTCTTCCGTGTAGGTTTTCACAGCAAGGACTATTTCGCCGGCCAAGTCATCTACTTTGACCACATCAGCCATTGCTGCCACTCTCCTCGCACGTTAGCTTGACCCATGTGCCTCCGGGCAATTGGTCAACACGCTTGATCGTGTATACTCGGCCAAAGTGCGTGGTCGGAGTGTCCTCCACCACCACCGGTTGGTTGATACCTACAAACCCGATTTCCATTTCACCACGTGTGATGTGGGTTTCCACAATACGATAATCGGCGAGGTTAAAGATGAGGTCCTCCAAAAACGGGGCCCGCCGAAGTTCGAAGATGATGGTATTCTCTTCACCAACCGCCTTGGCGGCGTAGTACCGTTCACCCCACAGCGTCTGTAAATTGGCCCAGACCGTCCGCCAGTCTTGCCACTCTTCGACCTGATTGCCCCATGGGTCTTTCGTCACACTCCGCTTTTGGATCACTATCCGGTGCCGCAGAGTCTTGCCCAGCTCCCGCATCTTAGCGCGGTACGCCTGCTTCCTAAGCCCTTCCATCGGCGCTCATCCCCTCTGCGGCCACCTGCAGCTGAAGGCGGATAATTTCTCGGGCGAAGTTCTCCTCAAAATACTCGCTGGCGTTATTATGGACGTAGCGGCAGTAGTCGAGGAGCAGGGACTTGGGCTGCCCGTCGGTATCGAAGTCGAGCTCGGAGCCAGTCAGGTCGTTGAGGTATGCCTTCCCGCGCTCGATTATTGCCTGCAGCAAGGCGTCCTCGTCGTCCCAAGTGATTTTGAGATAGGTTTTCACGGCCTGGAGCACGGCGCATCACCTCCCTCTGAAAATGCGCAGGGCGGCGAATGGTGCCGCCGCCCTGCGTGTGTTACTAGCTCGTTAGGTCGGGTCAGGACTTAGTCACAGTGACAGTGTAGGTCTCGCTCTCGGTGCCGCTCGTCACAGTGATCTTGACGGTGTTCTTTCCAGCGTCCCATGTCGCAGCCGTGCCGTTGGTGTGATCGGCATCGTTGACCTTGATGGCGATGGTGGCTTCCCCGTCCTTGGCAACCGCAGTGATCTTGTTGGTCGCGTCAGATGTCTCTGCCGTGTAGACCATCACGCTCTTGTTGAACGCCGGGGACAGGGGCAGCTCTCCGATCTTCAGGCTCGCCAGCCGTGCATCGTAGACAGGGTACACGGTCAGCGGGTCGTTGGTGACCGCGACGTCACCAGCCACACTCAACGGGTCGTTGGTGACATGCACGTCAGGCACCGCTGGCACTAGGTTCTGGATGTCGAGCACGAGGAACGAGGTGTTGTCCATCGGGCGGCCGGTGCCGTAGAGTTTGATGAGGTAGGTGCGTTCGTCCTCGAGGAAGCGATACTCGTCGCTATACTCGATGCGCCCGCCCTTGCCGGTGCCCATAGCCATGATGTAGCGCTTGCCTAGGCCGAGGATGGCCTTGCCCTGTTCCACATAGGCCGATTGTACGATCTTCGTCGGCAACGGCAGGATGTCCCGTACCCACGATCCGTCAGGCCTCTGGAAAGCGGTCGCCGGCATCACCTTGTTGAAGTAGTCCACTGGATTGACGATCATGAGTAGTTGCGTCACCGGGCGATTGAGCAGGTTAGGACCTACCGCCAGCTGCGATACCAAAGCGCCGTACGCAGCCGGAGTGAACTGCGTCACAGGGATCGGCACCTTTGGCGCGTATCCCGTGGTATTGTTGAACACTTCCAGATTGCGATCCATGCCCACAGGCTCATAGATTCGGTCATCAAGGTCCATGGCTGCCTCGGCCAGTCCACGCCCACTGATGATACCCTGCTCTAGCCCATTTGCGATTGCCTCTGCCAGGATGGTGCGGACGTAGCGGTCGAGCCAAGCTGGCCCGAGGTCCAGCATCGCCTTGCAGACCGGCA
>NZ_JBHGXH010000064.1:0-2981 GCF_041936445.1 Candidatus Darwinibacter acetoxidans
CTTGATGCGAACTTGCTCGCCCACGTCCTCCGACCATCTGAGCATCTGGTATCGGGAGATCTGGCCGAAATCGAACTGCAGGGTGATGTATCCATGGCTCTTGTATCGGCCAGTTGAACCCTTCGCCAGGACTACCTTGCCTGGCATCGTGGTGAGATCCACGTCCACCTTCTCGATGGCGGCTGCCCAGTCTTCCGGAGTGTTTCGTGCCTGGATCTCGAAGTCCATGAGCAGATCGCGCACGGCGTCGCTGAGCTTCCAGCCCGCCCAGTAGTTCCAGTCGGCGGGGGTGACCACATCTCGGAGGAGCGCCTCGTTGGTGATGCACTCCACCCGCATTACCTGGCCCGAGACGTCGCGCCGGATGACAGGCCCAGCGACGCGCTCGACTCCCTCACGGCGCAGGATACACCGTGTGCCATACGTCAGCAGAGGCGCCACATCGTCGTTCAATAGCGCCCCAAACGAGAACGACGTCGCCTGGTTCTGGCGACGCCGGTATCCAGGTGACACCGGAGCAGGTATGAATCCGATCCGTTGCCCGTTGTTGTCGAGGATATCAACAGTGTATCGTGCCATCCAATCACCCCAATACAAGAGCCAGCCCGTAGGCTGGCACTAGTTGCTATAGAAATGGAAAAGGAGGGTTTTTGCCCCAACTCGACAATAGTTGCCATAGAAAGGAGGTGACCCTAGTGTCAAAAACCGCTTATGAAATCGCTAGTGACATCACAATAGCGTGGATGCAGCTCCTTGCGCAGGCCACCGCGACCAATAGTGTATCGGACGTGCTGAGCCAGGAACAGGTATCTCAGTATTACAGCGCAGTGTGCAAGACAGTGCTCCAGTGTGAGCACAATCCTGGCATGCCTGAAGCTCGCAGCAAGCCCGAGAACTGGTAGGCCACACGAGGGGCCGCTCTGACGCGGTCCCTCTCATACATTCAAAAACGTCAACTACCCCGTCCACGGCGTCAGTAGGGATCGCCTCACCACGTCCGGGTTCCCCCGTAGATCGGTGCCACTGAACTCGTAGATGATGATGTCGTGTCCCACTGGCAGTGCGACCTCCACCTCGTATATGCCGGGCGAGACTTGGTGCTCCACGCCCACCGCTATGGTTTCGCCGATCTGCCCCTTCTGGGTGTCGTAGAGTTTTAGAGTGATATCGGTCGGATCGTAGGCCGCACCGTCAAAGTCCGTGAACACCCTCCGTAACCGTATTGTGTTGCCTTGTATCTGGGTCTGTGTCATCGCTTGACCACCTCCAGTTGCGCCTCACGCGTCGTTACCACTGTCGCTTCGCCAGTGAGGATAATGGCGTATACAGGGAACGTTGGCGACAGAAACACCCACTCACGGTGGCCTGTGGGTCTAGCCGTGATGGCACTCTCGGCAGGCCTAGTTGTAATTTCGATGTCCATCATCAGACTCACCTCAACGAGCCGGTCAGCCCAGGCAGGCTGACCCCAAAGTGCTATGCAAATGCAAATGCAACAGGCCCCGGCAGTGCCGAGGCCCCTCAATATGATCATGTTATGGGAACACCCGCCGATAATACTGCTCGGCGCTTTGTATCTGAGTCCGACGACCCCCATTCTACCCCATCACCGTCCCGCCATCAAGCCTCGAGACTATAAGGAATTACTCGTTAGTTCAATTTTCAGATTACCAGTAACGCGCGCAGGCCGAGGCTGTTGCCGGAGGAGGCACGGGCGTAGATCAGGTCCAGGCAGAACACGCCGGCGCTGGGGCCGCTCGTCCAGGTGCCACCGCGCAAAGGAAACCTCTCCCCATTACTTCGTACGTACATACGGTCACTACCCAAGCCTGTTCCTGCCGGCGCGAGACCAAGGTGCTGCAAGATGGGCGGAATCGCAACCCCGTCTGCAGCAACTAACGTTTCAAACTCCTTACTCGTATACGTATCACCTGTGTCATTGACCACCTCGGTATTGATGCGGATGCCACTTGGCGTGGCTGTCTCGCCGTCATACTTGAGTGTGTCTTCAGTGCCCGGATCCACGAGCTCACCTGTTGGCAATATGGCCCGCCAAGCGGTGCTTGTCTCGCTCATATCGGTGGCTGCCAGAGCAGCATCGCCGCCCGGGATGATCTGGATCTCTCCGTCCACCAGTCTTAGCCCCGCTGTGCGCTCCCATATGTTGCCGTTGAGATCAAATATGCCATACGGCGTACCGTCATCGCTCCACGAGTCCGGACCCGACCCTGTATATATACGTCCAATATAGTCCTCGCCGCTGCTCTGATACGTGTAACTCGGCACCCCATACTCGGCGACTCCGTGGTCGCGCCCATAAAAGTTGTTCCCCCGCGGCTGATACCCTCGGTGGAGGCACCGCAGGGCCAAAAATGCCCATGCAGCATCAGTCAGCAAGCTTAGCCCTGATGCCCTACACAGGTTCAGCGCCGTATCAAACGACATGTATACCTGTGGGTCTACTCCACGCAGAGTAGCCACACGATAATCCGAGCTTGCCCCTACGCGCAACGCTTGGTATTTGCCGACATAGAGTGTCCGCACGCTGCCATCAACCACAAACGCGGGGTGAGGCGCATTCACCCATTCCGGATCGAGTTGCGACAGTTGCATTGGATCAACGCGCACCATGACAGATGGATGTCCCTGATCGTCAAAGTACACCATATTGCGCCCCATCGACGCGTCACGGATGCGCCGGTCCCAATCGCGTTGCTCAGCTGCGTCAGTGATTACGCCTCCGGAGAGGTAGCGGCTGGTCAGAGCCAGCTCTATGGCACGGATGTCCTCGCTCAGTCTTGCTGTTGTATATGGGCCGGATACATACCTCACTCTATCTCACCTCCTATGGGCATCTCAGGCTGCGGGAACAGGTCAGCATAGTTGGTGCGCAGATCGCGCACAAACACCGGCGCATACGCCGCTGCCACTGCTGCATCGCCACGAATGCTAACCTCGCCGGCCAGATCCACACCCTCATC
>NZ_JBHGXH010000065.1:0-1003 GCF_041936445.1 Candidatus Darwinibacter acetoxidans
TGCAATAACCATAAAGAACCCAACTTTTTTGACAATGCCTTTTGATCCAATTTCGCTGTCGAGTCTCTTCTCAACAAACGCAGCCCCGATACCGCTAAGGTAGTCAAACACCACAAACGTAACAAACACCTTCAATGGCAAACTCCACCCTCCAAAAAGAAAATGGAGCGCTGTCGCTCCAAGTGCAAAGCCAGTCTGCCAGATTGTTTGTTTTTCCACGCCACCACCTCCAATAAAAAACCGCCCGGAAGCGGCCTATAAAGAAACCCCTGCTAGTGTCAGGGGCTCACTGCCTTGCTTATGATTCACCTGCCTCGCCTTCCAGACTTACACATGAGAAAGCCCCGCCGGAGCGGGGCCATGGTTGTCAGACATCTCCCCGAAGCAGGTATTCGCCCCGGGGAGCTTGTCCCCTCCTCAACGAAGCACGAGGCGTCCGGTGCGACGGTCTACCCGGCACATCTCCCGGTAGAGCGGAACCAACGTCGAGGCCCGGTGGTCGTGCAGGAGGCGGCTGGCCTGCCGCATGTAGAGCTGCAGGTACCAGTACCTGCGATCCCGATCGGCAATTGAGAGCGCCTCGCGAATGTCCGGCGGCTCCTCCAGCCCGCGTTCCTGGAGCTGACGGGCAAACATCGCTCGGACCGCCCGAGGCGGAGGGTCGGCCGCATAGATGCTCCGCGTGAATCCTTGGGGCATCGGTGCCCTCTCCAGCCGCTCAGCCACAGCCCCCAGGAGCTTCTCATCAGGTGCCTCAACCTGGACCAGAACCAGGCCTTCCTCCGGCTCGAACGGCGGTTCGTCCGGAAACTCCGGGTCCGCTGGGTCCTCCGCTTCCCAGATAGACACGATCTCTCCCAGGTCGTCCAGCGCGGCCCAGACCCTGGGGTGACCCGATGCGGTGAGGTAATCCCAGGTCACAGACACGGTGGGGCTGCTCGACTGCAGATACGATTGTGTGCCCCAACGTGTTCTCTCATTCTCGAGGCGGAAGCTGACCCAC
>NZ_JBHGXH010000066.1:0-1109 GCF_041936445.1 Candidatus Darwinibacter acetoxidans
GTGCTGTTCCGGCTTTTTCCGTAAGCGATTCAGAGAACTGCTCCGTGTTGGCGTTCGCCAGGGTTGCCGCCCGGGTGAGAACGTCAGTCACGCGGGTCAGGTTGGTCAAGTTTTGCTGTGCATTTTTTGAGGACATGCCCAAGGCCGCCTGAGCGTCAGTCGCCAGGTCAGTCGCACGCGCCAGGTCGAAGTTTCCAGCCTGTGCGAAGGCTGCAACCTGCGGCAGGGCGGCGATGGACTGCTCGGCGTCGAGACCGGCCAGGGCGAGGAACTCGAAGGCTTCTGCTGCTTCGGTGGCGCCGAATTTTGTGGTCTTGCCGATCTCCCGGGCGGCCAGTTCCATGTCCTTTCGCATTTCGTCGGAGAGGTCGCCCATGATGGCGGTTGACTGCGTCATGGTCTGCTCGAAGTCGCCGAAGGCCTTGACGGCGGCGCCGCCCACGGCCAGGATCGGGACGGTGAAGGCAGCGGTCATGCCTTTACCGGCGGTCTGCAGGTCGCGCCCGACATCTTTGAAGGCTTTGCTGATCTGCCGGGTGTCGCGTTGCACGCCGGACATCACTTTGTTGAACTCTCCGGCTTTCGCGCCGATTACGACCATTAGTTTTTTCTCAGCCATCAGTGCACCTCCCGTCTGTCCTCAGCACCCAGAGCGATAGCCCAGGCCAAGGCGTTTTGTGCCATTTCCTCGTCGGTCATTTCACGTTTGGGTTCTTTCTTTTTCGGCAGCAGGTCGTCAACGGTAAGATGGTCTGCTTCCTTCCGCCAGTGGTTGACGATGGTAACGGTCTGCCATGCAAGCTTTCTAAGTTCGTTTTCTTCACGTTTGTTGTGGGATTCAATCCGGAGATAAAATTCCGCCGGGGTCATCTGCCAGAAGTCCCAGGGAAGGATGCCGATGTCGGCGGCTAGTTTTTCATGTTCGGGGATCCGATCAGAGAAGCGGGAGCTTTCTATGCCCCCGCTTTCGCGTTTCCCTCTTCTTCCTCCGCCTCGCCGAATTTCATGATGCCGCTTTTCTCAAGGGCCTGCCTGACCTTGTCCATCAGCTCGACGAGGGAGCCGCCCTGTTCCAGGTAGTCTTGCAATAGGTCGCCTGTTCGCTGCAC
>NZ_JBHGXH010000067.1:0-8850 GCF_041936445.1 Candidatus Darwinibacter acetoxidans
ATCGTGCCATGCTTGCGAATAGACGGTGTCAACATTCGGCGTTACGATCGTTTTGAAAGAAGCATCCGCAAGCTTATTGCCATGCATCAGTTGATTCACGGGAGCCTTTCTGTGACCCTGATCAGGTCCGGATCAAACAAATTCTTTGAACGCAATGCGGAGTTTGCCGCTTCGTGTTCGCTCGAGAGGCTTATTCACCAGTTCAATCCGTATGGAACCCAGTCCATTGCTCTCAAAAAGCTGCCGGAAGCTGAAAAGAATCTTTTGCTCTGTTTCAACCCGGTCATATCCCGGCATAACAGAAATTCTCATTTCTATGGCATCATGGGCCCGCTGGATCACCTGACAGTGATCGCATCCGGGAATATCCTTTGCGCACAGCTCGAACAAAACAGCCGGCATACGTACTGTTGTGCCGTTGTGATCAAATTCCAGTATGTCGTCCACACGACCGTCTATGTCGATCCAGGGGGTATTCAACCCGCAGCCGCAGATCTCATCATGCATGATCACACTGTCGGTCATACGGTATCGAATCACCGGCTGCACCAGACAGGCAAGATTGGTCATCAGGATACCTTCGGATTTTACGCCACAGGGCACGGGATTGTTTTCCCGATCGACAGGTTCCACGATCACCCAATCGCTGTTTACGTGCATATGACCGTTGGGACAGAGCATGGCGACCTCGCCGCCTTCGGTACTGCAGTAATTGTCATTGACCGGGCAGCCGAAAATCTCACTGATGAATTTTCTGTTTTCCTCAGGCAGCTTTTCCGCGGAACAACCGATGATCTTCGGATGAATAGTCAGCCTGCCCGCCTTCTGCTCAAAGGCGAGGGTATAGATCACGGAAGGATAGCACCCGATGACATCGGGCTGAAACTCATTGAGTTTACGGATCATTTCCTCCGCAGGCGCAAGCGTTGACAAAAACAGTGTGCGATCCTCAATCCCACGGGCTTTGTAGCTTCTTCGCACCCGTTCAAAGGAAAGATAGGAGGAATTCAAGCCTCCGGGCGCTACGATGGCGCACTGCTTCAGATCAGGCTCATTCAGTCCCTCCACATCCTTCAGAAGGGGGCCGCCAAAATAGCGCTCGGCCATCAAGGCGTCATGAATGGCGATGTGTCGGCTGTCACGAACGATACGCAGCGGCTGCGCCGTCGTCCCGGAGGTGCTGATGACCCTGTACTTCCCCAGGAAAGGCGTGAACAGGTTCTCGAAATCAGCCACATATTCATCCACTTTTTCTGTGGTAATCTCCGGATCGCAGACCCAGCGATCAAATAGCTCCGTCATCTCTTCTCGGGTAGAGATGGGAATATCCGCAAGACTATAATTATCCGGAAGATCCTCATATTTTTCCTTCAAGTAAGGAGAATGCTCCCGCGCGTAATCCACAAGGAAACAGAGACGCTGCCGCGCTAAATCCTCAATCTCTTTTCTTTCCCGCTGATCTGTGCCGGCCACCAGAGCAGCCGCAAGTTTTGCGTCAATAAATTCCATATCATGTCCTCCTGCGCTTCACGGTTTCGTTATAGTGCGGATGAGAAACCTTGTATCACGCTATGGCATTTTCAAAGGTCAGAACTGAGGTATTAAACCCCAGCTGACGGCTGTATTCCATGCGCGAAGCCAGCTTTTTCACCAGCTGGATGCTGTCGGTAATACAGCCGTCATTCTCCTCAGGAATATACTCCAAAGGATTGAAGGGTTTTCCATTATCGCGCATCAGAATTGTCACCTGCTCATCAGTCACATGGACAAGGATATCAATCAAACCGGCGCTGTCGGCGTGGGCATAGTGGACGGACGCGACCGTCATTTCCTCCAACGCAAGCGCAACTTTATTCAGCAAGCGGGTGTTAACAGCCGCTTTTCCCTCAAGAGCCGTAACCCGCTCAGATAGCCGGACAGCCTCCTCCTTGGTTGCCGCGATGGTAAAATCAAATTTTTGGATGTAGTCGTTCCGCTCTTGGATCAGCAGCAATCCCTGCACGTTTTCTTTCCTCCGGATACGGCGAGCCAAGAGCAACAGAACAAACAGCGTACATGCGCCGGAAGCGGCATAACACAGCCACAGCAGATTGGCCTGTATGTTGGATAGCAGCACGGCGAAGGGAATCACAAACAAGAGACCGTCCATCACCACAAGACTTGTGGCAAGACTGCGGCGCTCGGTTGTATTATAGAAATTTTGTAGCAACATAAGAGCGGCCGAAAAGGGAAGATACAGGGCGTACAGCCGGAGCGCAGGCTTGAGCAGAGCCAATGCATCCGGCGATGTCATGCCAAAGACCACGCCTATCAGCTGCGGTGCAACCAGGAAAAAGGCCACCAGCACGGCACTGCACACCATCAGCACACGCCGGGCTATTCTCATAGCATGACGGATACCGAAGAAATCCTTTTCTCCATACAGCGTGCCGACAATGGGCAGCAGAGTGTCCGCAATACCGCCCTCAAAGATATGGGAGATCATCGACACATTGGTACATACAGTCATGATGGACATGCCGATGGAACCCATAGTAGAGACAATCACGGCGTTGATCACCAGAGAGCGCACCAGACTGCACACTTGGCTGACGGCCTTGGACATGCCGCTCTTCAGAATATCACGCAGCGTTTTCAGGATGGTTCTCCCGGGGCGAACAAAATGGAAACTTCGCTTTTTGTTCGCCAGATAGGGAATCACTATGGCGGAACCGGCCACATAGCCCAATGTGGTAGAAAGGCCTGCCCCGGCGATACCGGTGTCCAAAAAGCGGATCAGAACGTAGTCCAGCACCAAATTGACTGCATTGGCGATTGTCACAATCGCAGCAGAGGCTTTGGGATTGCCGTCCATCCGGATGAACACTGCCATGCCGGAGGAAAACATCAGGGCCGGACCCGTAAACAGCAACGGGCGAAGGTAGCTTTCCGTCAAGGCGGCCAGCTGCACATCCCCGCCTGCAAGGCTGATACTGAGCGGATCCAGAATGACCTGCATCACCACCAGGAAGATGCACATCGCCCCAAGTCCTCCGCCGATGGAAAGCGTGAAGAACTGGTTCGCCATATGGAAATCGCGTTTGCCCAGTGAGATGGAGGCACAGGTAAGCCCGCCGACGGCAAAAAGCATATAAATAAGATTGATGCAGAAGATAATTGGCCCAGACAGGCCAACGGCAGCCAGCGCCACCTCACCCAAAAGACTGCCCACGATGATGCCATCCACGACCGAAGCCATGGATATCGCCATGGAGGTCATTACCGTGGGCAGCAGGTATTCCCTGAATTTTTGCCTGATGATGTGTCCGCTTCTTTCATACATGGCAATTACTCCATCCCAATTTCAGAATCATGGTCGAAGAAACCGAGGCCTTCCATCATTACAAAAAACCGATCCAGATATGCATCGGATGTGATAGGCCACTTAAAGCCTTGGCGCAGCAGCACCTGAGAAGTATAACTGTTGACGGACTTGATGGGCATGACGCGCTTGCCGTGCTCGTTGTAGGCGATCAACGAATTGAGATAGCGCGCTTTTGCGGAATCCCGCATGGTCTCGCCAAAGCTGCGCTCATATTCCTCCGTCTCGCACGGTATAATGTCCATGCCCCGTTTGCGCATGACAGCGATGGCATCGCCCAGGAAGATATGATGATCGTTGTAAGGATGGAACACTCTGCACTTTTCGGGCGTTTTTGCAAGCAAAAGCACCGCAACCGCCGTGAAATCAATGGGCGCAAATTCCGTATTCATGCCCATGGCTTCATAGGGAATCTTGCCAATGAGGCTGTATGCTTTTAGCCGGGCGAGGAAGTTGTTGGTAGCAAAATTGATCTGGAATTCTCCGTCCGCATCGCGGGCCATCAGGTTGCCCACGCGCATGATCTTCACATCCACACCATCAAGCGCAGACTCAAGCACGGCACGCTCCGCCAGGAATTTGCTGCGGGCATACTTGTTGGAAAGATCTTGGCCAAAATAGAGCATCCGCTCACTAAGCAACAGCTTTTCATCCGGCTTTCCATCGATGCTCATGCCGGCGATGCTGGCGGTAGACACCTGCACAAAACGGCATTTCTTCTGTCGACAGAAATCCAGCGCCATCTTTACGCCGCCGTAGTTAATGTCTTCAATATCCGTACCGGCGGAGAAGTGTTTAACGTTGGCGGCACAGTTGATATATGTGTCGATGGGAAGCTCGGCAAGTTTTTGATACAGGGAATCATCGATGATGCTGCCGTCTATCACCACAATGCGGTTTGAAAATAATTCATCCATCGCATCTAGGAACGGTTTGCCGTTGATCTTCAGTTTATCTCCGCCGTAATAGTAGGCGAGCATACTCTTGAGCCGCTTTTCGGCGCTGAGATTCTTCCTGCCGCGGACGACACAGAAGGCTGTTCCTTTCTCCATGTGCAGATAGGCGCGTAGCACATGGATGCCAAGGAAACCGCTGGCACCGGTGATACACACATTCCCCAGCGCCCACAGCTTACCGCCCTTCAGCGCTTCGATGGTATTTTCTTCAAGCAACGCATGGATGGGCGCGTAATCATAATCCGAAATCTCATCCTTCTCGAACGGCTGCTCCGCATGACTGCGGATGGCAGCCAGTTCTCTGGGAGTGGGATTGGCAAATACGTCGCCATAGCTAAGCTGTATACCCTTTTGCGCCGCATCGATTGTCACCTGAGTCACCAGCAGCGAAGTGCCGCCCAAGTCAAAGAAATTGTCAGTCGCCCCAACTTGTTCCAGGTGCAGAATCTCAGCAAAAATATCGCAGTAAGTCTGCTCTGCCTCATTGGCGGGAGCTTCGTATTCCTGACGCTGCATCAGTTTGGCGTCCGGTAAGCGTTTGCGGTCAATCTTGCCGTTAGGGGTCATGGGCATTTCATCCAGCTGCAGATAAGCAGTGGGCACCATGTATTTCGTAAGGGTCTTGAGCAGGACCTCACGCAGTTCCTCCGCCGGCAGTTCACGCGTGGCGGTATAATAGGCACACAGATGTTCCTGTCCGTGCAGCTTGCGCACCAGAACGGCACAGGAACGCACATCGGGCACTGCGTTCAGAGTATTTTCGATTTCACCCAATTCAATGCGCAGACCGCGCAGCTTGATTTGCCCGTCATTTCTGCCCAGAACGATGATTTCGCCGTGATCCGTCCACTTGGCGAGATCGCCGGATTTGTACCAGCGCAGCCCATTGTATTCCACAAACCGTTCGGCGGTCATGTCCGGATTGCCGAAGTAGCCCTGTGCGACACCGTAACCTCCAATCCACAGTTCACCGATAAAGCCTGCAGGCAGGGGTTGACCGTAAATATCCATCACCTGCTCCACCACGCCGCGGAGCGGCGCACCGATGGTAACAATGTCGCTATCGAGCCATTTCCCGTTGGAAGATACCGTGATTTCGGTCGGACCATAGGTGTTGATCAGCACCGCATCGGTCACTTCGCGCAGCTTTCGATACAAAGCAGGGGGATAACTCTCGCCGCCTGCCATGATGACCCGACACTTTGCCAGCGCCTCCTTCATGGCAGGCAGTTCCATATATTGCAGCATGCGTGACGGTGTCGCATTGAAGGCGTTTGCGCCCGTGCGCGCAAATAGGGCTGCCAGCTTATCCGGGTTCTTGGCTTCCTCATCGTCGGCCAGCACCAATGTCATGCCATTCATGAGCGTGGTGAAAGCTTCCTTCAGGAACATATCAAAACTTACCGTCGTCACCGAGCACATGGTACACCGATTCTCCACCAGCGCACGCACATGGCGATTTTGCTCATCGTCCAGCACATAGTTGATGATGCCGCCGTGCGTGAGCATCACGCCCTTGGGCTTTCCGGTGGAACCTGAGGTATAGATGATGTAGCAAAGCTGCTCCTGCCGTACGGGCAGATTTGGATTGAGCGTATGTTCGTTCTTCAACAATTCGTTGACATCCAGACTGTTCTTCAACGTAGAGGGACCGTCAGTCAGAATGAAGCGGGCCTCGCTGTCCTCCAGCACATGCTCCACGCGTTCCCGGGGGTAGTCCGGGTCTACGGGAATATAGGCGCAGCCCGCCTTGATAATGCCCAGCATGGAAACAAGAATGCGGCTGTCACGCCCCAGCGTAAATGCCACGCGATCCTCAGGCTTTACGCCCAGAGCAAGCAGGCTGTGTGCCAGCGCATTGGCGCGTCGGTTAAGCTCAGCGAAGCTGAGCGCCGCATCCGACGCAATCAGAGCAGGAGCATCGGGCGTATGACCTGCCCACCGTTCAAAGAGCTGATGCAGTCCGCCGACAGGCTTTGCGGGAAGAGGAGGGCTGAAGGAATTTACCAATGCCAGCTGCTCCTCGTTGCAGATAGAAAGGCTGCCGACAGGCATGTCGCCGTTGCGGACCAGCATGCCGGCGGCATGAGCGATACACGATGCCAGCGTGTGCATGGTCGAGGCGTTGTAAACAGCGTCGTCGTATTCGGTTTCCACGATGAAGTCCGTATCGTTTTCCTGAATGTTGACGGAAATGGGGAATTTTGCGCTATTTATGCCAAGAGGGCGCATAACGACAGGGGTGTCGCCTATTTTATAATGAGAAACCACTCCGCCTTGATAGGCATACAACATCTGTGCATGGTAGCCGTAATCCGACGCCGCCTGCAGGTAGGAATAAGTCTGATGCGCCAGCACGTCATTCATTTCCTGCTGCACGTCATTCATGTAAGCGGCAGCTGTCGCAACAGGGTCAACGGTCATGACCATCGGCAGTGTTTTGACCAGCATGCCGACATTGCGCTGCACATGAGCACCCTCACGACCGTTGCTGATGGCGGCGATCCGCACATTCTTTGCGGAGGCAAACCGACCGGAAACCAGCATGGTCGCGGCAAGGAACAAATTGGAGGCCGTCACGCCCCTGCCCTTGATGGCTTGCTCCACGCTGCTTTTGGCGATCGTGGCATGCACCGATCGGGGCGCGCCGGGACCATCACTCTTTTTGTCGGTGGGAAATACGGTGGCGCCTTCTCCATCACCCAGCCGGTGATGGAAAAATGCCTTATCTTCCGCTACGGCACTGCCCTGCGCCTTTTCCCGCTCCAGCAGCGCCAGGTCAAAGCTGGTAAAGGTTTCCGCCTCGATCCGGGCGCCTTCGTAAGCCGCCGCCAGATCATGCAGGAAAATATCCAGAGAGCCGCCGTCAAAAATCATATGGTGGAAATCCCCCAGCAACTTCACACCATCGGGCAACACACAGATTTCCATGCGGAACAGCGCGCCTTCAAAGAAAGAGAAAGGACGCACGAAACCGTCCCTGCGGACCGCATATTCTTCCGCCGTACAGGTGATCACCGGTATCTCCGCTTGCGCGTCGTCCATGCGCAACTGTACAGGCTCATTATCCCGCACGGAGAAGCGGGTCTTCATATAGGGATGCGCCTCAATCACCCGAAGAATGGCGCTGTGCAATTTTTCCGGCTCCACATCGTCACCGAAGGAAAGCTCAACAGGAATGTTATACATCAGCGTTCCGGGATCCTTCACACAGGCGAAATACAACCCCATCTGGTTCTGCGTCAGCGGATAATAGGACTGCTTGTCATAGGTCTTGATCTGATAGTCGCTGCTGTCAGCCAGAAGCTGAGCAATCCTTTCGATGGTCTTTTCCCGCATGAGATCAGCGGTGCGCAGATTTTTACCGGTGTTTTCTGTGATCAGTGCCGCGGCCTTGATGGCGGAAAGAGAGTTCAATCCCGCATACATCAGGTCAGTGGTCACGCCAAAATCTTCATGCTTAAGCACAGACGCAACCGCATCAAAAATGGTCTTTTCTTCTTCGTTTCTGGGTGCGACCGTTTCTTCCGCCTGCAGCTGAATGCGCGGGAGCTCGCGGCGATTGACTTTGCCGTTCTGGTTGAGCGGAATGCGCTCAATCTGCATGGTGGCAGAGGGCACCATGTAGCCGGGCAGTTTATCCTCGATGAAAGCGTTCATGGCATTGATATCCACTGGTGTGTCGGAAACCACATACGCCACCACGCGCTTTCCGCCGCCGGCATCCTCCTGGGCGATCACCGCAGCATCCTTGATACCGTCAAAAGCGCGGATGCGACCCTCAATCTCTGTCAGTTCCACGCGGAAACCGCGAATCTTCACTTGGAAATCACGCCTGCCAACGAAGTCGATCGCGCCGTCCGGCAGAAAGCGGACCACATCGCCGCTCTTATAAACTCTGGCATACAGCGGATCGTCGGTGAATGGATTGGCAATGAATTTTTCTGCGGTCAGGTCGGGGCGGTTCAGATAGCCGTCCGCGACCTGTATGCCGGAGATGTACAGTTCTCCGGGAACCCCCACAGGCGCGAGCCTGCCTCGTCCATCCACCACATAGAGCGCCGTATTGTAGGTTGCCTTGCCGATAGGAACACGGTCATACAGCTTATCGACGTGCTGTTTAGTACAGGCAACCGCACATTCTGTGGGACCGTAGATATTAAACAGAGCAAATTCCGGCGGATCCAGCGGCACAAGCGTTTCGCCGCCTACCGACAGGGCGCGCAGTGTGGGGACGCGCATGCTTTCGGCAAACTGCCTGCCCAGCTGTGTTGTCATAAAGGCAACGGTGATGTTGTTTTCCTCAAAATACCTGCGAATGCCCGGCAGATCGAGGCGCATGTCCTCCGGCAGGATATGCAGACATGCCCCCCTGAGCAGAGTGGGATACAAATCCATCATGTGCGCATCAAATCCAAAACTTGCATAGGCAGGAACATTGTCGCTTTCGCCGAGTCGGTAGCTGTCAGCATAGAAGTGGAGGTAATTCACAATGTTGGCGTTGGTAAGCATGACTCCCTTGGGTTTACCCGT
>NZ_JBHGXH010000068.1:0-1202 GCF_041936445.1 Candidatus Darwinibacter acetoxidans
TCCTCCTTCGTCTTCGGCGTCACGCTCGCCGGTGGAGTCACTCCAGTGATCGCCAGATACACCGCGTTTTGCATCAGCGACGCACCCGACCCGGCCTGCGGCTTGGTGAGGAGCCAGCAGGGGCACGGTCCGTCGATGATCGGCCGGAACACCCCCGTCAGGAACGCCCCGACCGCGTTCCACCTCGACGCCTCATCGACGAAGGGGAAGTCCAGGAACATCTCCAGGATCATCTCCTTCGCGGCTGCGATGTCTGCAGCAGTCGGGTTCGCCGGCACGGGAGCGAGGACGAACCCGGGCTCCGGCATGAAATACATCGACGTCGCCGGGTCATACCCTTCAACGCCATGGATCGTGCCATCCAGGTGCAGGATCGGGGACGTCGCGATCCCCGCGAGCGGTGGCAACTGCCACTCGTCCGTCGGCAGTCCGAGGACATCCCGGACGATCGAGATTGGCGGGTACTCCGGGATCTCTCTGATCGCCCCGTCTTTACCCACCTTGACCGAGAGCCAGACCGCAACCCTGTCCATAACCCCTCGGAGTGCATGCTCTGAAAGGGTCTGAATCAGTGGCCGCCCCTGCTCATCCCGGCAGACCCGCACCAGCACAGCAGCCCGGTGAAATAACCGGGGCGGGTCGTTCGCCTCTGCGATCGCCCGGACCGCATCTGCCGTGATCTCGTGCATGTGGCGGTTCGTCAGGACGATCGTCGGCCGGAGGACCTTGTCCTCCGGGACCTCACCCGTCGGCGGCTCGATAGCCTTACTGGCGACCGGTGCAGACACCTCACGCTTCCCGCGCTCCCACTCCCATTCCTTGAGTTGCTTGCTGTAGCCCCTGGCCTCCAGCGCAGCGACGACAGCCGGCCAATGCCCCTGCAGGCACCCGGGACGGGCATCCGCACAGTCGATGATGCGCTCGGCGACGGCGAGGGCCTCCACCGGTCCACCCCCAGTCAAATGGCGACGACACCACCACTTCTGGTTGTTCGCCGAGATCGTGAGGTTCGTGCCGGGCTCAGACCCGTGCACCGGATGCTCTCCCTCAATCTCCCCGGACTCGCGGACGGACGGGTTCAGGGGCATCAGGAAGTCCGTCACCCGCAGGCCGAGGGTATCGGAGATCGTGATGCTCCGAGGGGTCCGGGGAATCTTCGGGACTGTGATCGTCCGTTCCGGCGGGGTGCAGGGGTCGACGAC
>NZ_JBHGXH010000069.1:0-2707 GCF_041936445.1 Candidatus Darwinibacter acetoxidans
CTCTGCCCATGCCGAAGTTCCGCTATAGCCCCGCCCAGGCTTTCCCTGGTAAATGTCACCGGGGATACGCCTCGAATGCCGTCAAGGGTTATGCCTAACACATGGAGCACGCTCCAGGGCTGTAACTCCTGCACACCTTTCGCCGTATGCACCTTATAGGTAATGACGCCTGTTTCTTGGTCCTGTTCAACTACAACCCTTTGCGGGTCGATAGGCCACAACGACAGGCCGGCACGTGTTCTGTCGATGTATGCGTAGAAGTTACCGTTCAGAAGCAGGTGATTCATCACAAGTTCCTTGAAAGTGAACGGCGTCTGCATCGGGTTAGGCGCTTTGTGCAATAGTCTGTATATCTCGCTGTTCTCAGCAAGTTCCCGGCCTTCAGAGGTCCGCCTGTAGACCTTCAAGGGTAGGCTTGCCACTGCACCACCTAGCAGCGTCACCGCTCGAAGCGCAGCAGGCACGCCCAGGGCTGTCTCCCGCGTCACAGTAACCCCCGCCCGGGTAGAAGTGCCCAATATATCTTCCCATCCCTCAGAATCTCTCTGAGTCATGGTCCGCTCCTCAGGGCTTCCCTGGGTCAGAGTCCGCTTCTCACGGGGCTTGAATATCTGTCTCAATCGGGTAATCATATAACTACTAACCCCCTCTCCTTGTAGACTGTCTGCTTCCGTTCTCGTAGTAGCGCCCTTGATATAGCGAGTATCAGGGCAACTGCACCGTCAATCCTGTCTTTGCTCCTGGCCTTACTCGGCTTGATATTGCCGGCTGCATCAGTCTCCAGGACCACGTTCGCAATATTCCACGCAAGGACCGGGTGACCGCCATGATCCAAGCGCTTGGATAACACAAGCTCTTCCAGGGTCTTTGTGGGCATACTCATGCTGACATATCCCATCCCTGTGGAAACCATTGTCGCGCCTTCCTCTTCAAGTTCAACCGCTAACTGGAAGGCGTTCCAGCGGTCGAACGCTATTTCTTTAATGCGATAGGTATCAGCTAACCGCTGAATGTCTGCCTTTATAACCCTCTGATCCAGAACCTCGCCGGGCATTAACGTTAGGTAGCCCTCACGCGCCCAGGCGTGATAGTCAACTACGTCCCTACGTTCAGCCGTTGCCCTGGCCTCAGGAAGCCAGAAGAACGGTAAGACGTCATAACTCGGCGGGTCCGCGTCATCTGGAAACACAAGCACGAAACTAGCCAGATCCGTTGTGGCTGATAAGTCTAAACCTCCGTAACACTCACGCCCTTTTAGCTTCTCAGGCACTATCAGGCCACCACAAGCAGCCCACTTGTCAGCCGGTATCCACGCCACTTCAGAGGACGTCCATTGATTCAAGTAAAGGCGCCGGAAAGAGTTCTCCAGGGAAGCGCTTTCCTTGGCCTTCGTAGCCAGGGCCTCCATATCCTCAAGGCTTCGGAATTCACCCAGGGCCGGGTTCGCCTTTGCCCACACCTCAGGGTCAAGCCAATCGTCACCTGGTCCGGCCTCATAGAGACACGGCAGGAAAGTCGGGTCCCGCTCAGGGTCCTCCTCTATCATCTTTGCGTAGCTGTAAAGCTCCCAGAATAGGCTTGTCCTGTCATAGCCGGCGGTCGATATACATAAAAGAAGAGGCTCTTCACGGCCTCCAAAAGACGTGATGATAGCCTCCCATAGTCCGCGGCCACGCTTACCCTCCCAGACGTGTAACTCATCACATATCACGCAAGTAGGGTTCAGGCCATGCTGTAATCCGGCGTCAGCGCTCAGGGCACGAAGCACGCTCGAAGTCTGGTCGTCTATGATACGCTTAGAATACTCAATGATTCTCAGGCGCTTATTCAGCGTCTTATTGCCTCTCACGAAGTCCCGCGCTTGATTGAACACTATGCTTGCCTGTTCCCTCGAACCGGCTGCTAAGTAAACCTCGGCGCCCTGCTTTCCGTCTGCCACTAGGTGATAAAGCGCTAAGGCTGCTGCTAGAAATGACTTTCCGTTCTTCCTTGGAAGGTATAGCAGCGCTTGCCGATATTGCCGGGTTCCGTCAGGGTTCAATGTGTCGTAAAGGTCCCTGATAAAGTCCACCTGGAACGGCATAGGCTCAAAGGGTAACCCGGCCCACGGCGCCTTACTATGTTTCAAGTGGCCGACGAAGCGAAGGACCTTATCAGCCTGGTTCATTCGGTTCACGGTCCTTCAGGAGGGGCCCATGTCTCTCCAGATACTTCTTCGCATATTAGAACCAGTTCACGGCCACGCTCCTCGGTATCCTGCACGCTCACTATTCGCAGAATCCGATTGCCTTTCGTCAGTAGGATAATACGGTCAGCCGGTTTAGGCCGGCACGCTTCACCCTGCCCGCGCATTGTGACTTTGTGAGTCGTCACCGTCTCTAGTGACAGGGCAGCCCAGTAATCGCCGTCCTTTAACGGCTCGACAGAAGCCCAGGTCGTGGCCAACTGGCGCCATTCCTTGATGAAGTCGCCCCCTTCGTCCTTTTCTTGATAAAATCGCTCAATGAGCACTCTATGTCTTAGCTTGCCGGACCTCATACGCTCACCTCCCTACAAATCCATGTTTCTATGAGGCCAGTAAAGCAGTCTGACGGCAGGCAGGTTCTTCTCGATGAATTCACCCTCCCGGGACTCGTAAAGCATGGCCGTATGCAGCAATAGTCCTGCCTGAACCGTTGCCGGCACAGTCTCAAGCTCATCTAGCTTT
>NZ_JBHGXH010000070.1:0-1222 GCF_041936445.1 Candidatus Darwinibacter acetoxidans
CTGCTCCCGGTCCTGACCCCCTACACGCCGACATCGGCACAGTTCGACCTGCTCTACCCCTACGCGCTCGACGAGTTCAAGGGCGACGATCCGGGATGCAGTAAGACCGGTGCCGAACGGGCGCTCGCCTACCTCATGGCCCACTATCTCGCCGGCGGGGAGGACCAGATCGGGTTCAGCGGCGAGAAGATCGACGACTACAGCTACACGGTCGCCGGCCCTGCTACAACCTCGTCCCGCTGGTACGTCCTGTACCGGCAGCAACTCGACCGGTGCCGCGACGCGCGGGCGATTAGCCCCGCAGGGCTCACCGGCGTGCAGCACGCGGACGCGACCGGGCTCAAGGACCTGCACCTCGACCAGAACCCCGTCGTGCGCGCGAGGGAGGGATTCTGATGAGTCTCCCTGAAGGAAGCGCTCTCGGCACGCTGACTGACCGCGAACTCCTCCTGATGGTCTACAGCAAGGTCGACACGATCGCCAAATCGCAGACCGACATCGAGTCTCGCGTCAGGGTCCTGGAAGCGCAGAGCAACCGGACCCTCGGCCTGATGGCGGCGACTGGAGGAGGATCAGGAGCCGTCGCCGGCGGCGTGGTCGCAGTAGTCATGAAACTCCTGGGGGGGTTCGGATGAGCCTCGCGGGCCTTCTGAACCAGGAGGTGCAGATCAAGGCGCGGACCGGCACCACCTACACCGGCGATCCGGAGTATGCGGCTGCCGCTACCTATCCGGCCCGGATCTCCTACAAGCCGCGCCGGGTCTTCGTGAACGGGGTTGAACGGACCTCGACCGCTCGGATCACCGTTGCGGTCCCGGTCTTCGACGAGGACCTGATCGTTCTGCCGGACGGCACCGAGCGGGGATCGCTCCAGGTCAAGCGCACACATGGGGGCGGCGGGACGTTCCACCATTCGACCATCGACATCTGAAAAAAGGAGGAAACAACAGCAATGGTAAACCGAGTAGCAGGAGAAATCCACAAGAAGGGAGGCATCCTCCAGCAGACGTTCGGCGAGACCGTCACGAATGCGTACGGCCTCGTATTCTATCAGGCGAGCGACGGTAAACTCTACTGTGCGAAAGCGGACGCGGAGGCGACAGTCTCGGGCGTCCTTTACCTCTGCGCGGACGCAGCCACGGTCGAAGACACCGTCGGCAACGCGCTCGCGCAGGGACGGGCCGAGAAGACCGATTGGTCATGGACCGTGGGAAAACTGGTC